>CATKZA010000022.1 GCA_949841235.1 uncultured Clostridiaceae bacterium | reverse complement strand
CAAAATACGCCCAAATAGGACGGTTGGTATTCTCCTTGTACCGCATCAAGCGCACATACAATTCATCCGACTGGTATACCGCTCCGCCAGGACTGTTTACATATAAAAGAATCCCCTTATTTCTTTTGGATTTCTCCATCTTATCAATATAATCCATATACATATCGTGGTTGTATTCATCCTCGGAGGAAACAACGTCCGTTGCGCCAATTTCCCCTACGATATTGATGATGCCGATATGATCCTCTTCGGGTAGATCTACTTCTGAAAACAAGTCATCCTCCCAAAGAGATGATAGTACTGATTTCTCCTGTTTCATATTTGCCATCAACTTTCCCGAAATCACATTTGACAGAACGCCTGACACGCCCACGGCAATGATTACGGCACCCGTTATAATGATGCTGACCAACTGTTTATTTTTCATGATAATATCCATTCCTTTCACTTCACTCATGGCTTGCTGCCCATAATATTACCAGATGCTACTATTACTGTCGATGAATTTGACGCAGAATGAATTTTCATCTGCACGGCAGAAGAATGAACGACAGCCCGTGCTACAACGACTTCTAAAACAGGCTATTAAGAGAACGACAGGGAATCCCTTCCCTGTCGTCCAACTATCCTGCATGCCATCCAGTCTGCAAGATATCACTATTACAACTATTCATCCCTGTCTGGCAGCTCCACTGTAACCTTATCCAAATTCCAGATTTCCTTCGCATATTCCTCAATGGTGCGGTCAGATGAGAATTTGCCCACCTTGGCAACATTCAGCATGGCCATCCTTGCCCATCTCTCCGTGTCCTTGTATGCTTCCTCCACCCTCTTCTGCGCCTCTGCATAGGAGCGGAAATCCTTCAATATGAAGTAGATATCCGGACGGTCACCCTGCCCATCCAGCAGAGAATTGTAAATGTCTCGGAATTCCTCCGGATTGCCCGGCGCATAAGTGCCATCCACCAGCTGGGTCAATACCGCACGAACTTCCGAATCCGTATTGTAGATCTCCCTTGGATTGTACTGATTATTATGTTCATAGGCAATGACTTCATCGGAAGAGAGGCCAAAGATAAATGCATTCTCCTCCCCAACCTCTTCCACAATCTCCACATTTGCCCCATCCATCGTACCCAACGTAACTGCGCCATTCAGCATGAACTTCATATTGCCTGTTCCGGAAGCCTCCTTGCTGGCAGTGGAAATCTGCTCAGAAACATCTGCCGCCGCAAATATCAGCTCTGCATTTGACACTCGGTAATTCTCAATGAATACCACTTTAATCTTATCCCCAATGGACTTGTCGTTATTGACCACATCTCCCACGCTGGTAATCAGCTTGATGATAGCCTTTGCCCTGTGGTAGCCCGCAGATGCCTTGGCACCAAAGATAAACGTGCGGGGGTAGAAATCCATATCAGGATTCTTCTTCAACTCATTGTACAGGTACATGATATGAAGAATATTCAGCAGCTGACGCTTATACTCATGAAGCCTCTTCACCTGCACGTCGAAGATGGAGCGGGGATTCACTTCCACGCCATTATGCTCCTTGATATATTTTGCCAGACGCACTTTATTCTGGTATTTAATATTCATAAATTCCTTGCGGCACAGTTCATCATTGGCATAGACGGACAACTCGTCAATATGTTTCAGGCTGGTAATCCACTCGTCCCCGATCTTCTTCGTGACCCAGTCAGCCAGCAATGGATTTCCATGAAGCAGGAAGCGACGCTGGGTGATTCCATTAGTCTTATTGTTAAACTTCTCAGGCATCATCTGATAGAAATCCTTCAATTCCTGATTCTTCAAAATCTCCGTGTGCAATCTGGCAACGCCATTTACGGAAAATCCTGCGGCAATGGCAAGATGCGCCATCTTCACCTGTCCGTCATATATAATCGCCATGCGTTCCACCTTGCTATAATCATCAGGATACATTCTCTGGATATCCAGAATGAAGCGGCGGTTAATCTCCTCGATAATCTGATAGATGCGGGGAAGGAGCCTGGAGAACAGTTCCAGCGGCCACTTCTCCAAGGCTTCTGACATAATCGTATGGTTTGTGTACGCACATGTCTTATTGGTAATGCGCCATGCCTCATCCCACTCAATGCCATACTCATCCACCAAAATGCGCATCAACTCTGCAACAGTGACTGTAGGATGGGTGTCATTGAGCTGGAAGCATACTTTCTCATGAATCCTGCGAATATCGTCATGTTTCTCCATGTATTTCGCAACCGCCCTCTGAACACTGGCCGATACGAAGAAATACTGCTGCTTCAGACGAAGCTCTTTGCCCGCCATATGATTATCATTGGGATAAAGCACTTCGCAAATCGTCCTGGCCAGATTCTGCTGCTCCACAGCCTTCTGGTAATCCCCCTTGTCAAAGGAATCCAAGTTAAAGGTATCTACAGCCTCCGCATCCCAGATGCGAAGGGTGTTGACAACATTGTTATTGTACCCAACGACAGGAAGATCATAGGGAACAGCCATCACGGACTGGTAACCTTCCTGGACGAATTTGTTTCGGCCTGTAGCCTCATCTCTGTGGATAGCCACATAGCCCCCAAATTTCACCTCTATGGCATACTCTGGCCGTTTCATCTCAAAGGGATTGCCATATTTCAGCCAGTTATCCGGCCTCTCCACCTGGTAGCCATTCTCAATCACCTGCTTGAACATGCCATACTTATAGCGAATGCCGCATCCATAAGCAGCATATCCCAGCGTAGAGAGAGAATCCAGGAAACATGCCGCCAGACGGCCCAGTCCGCCGTTGCCCAGCGCTGCATCCGGCTCCTGATCCTCGATGACATCCAGATCCAGCCCTAACTCCTCAATGGCATCCTTGATTGCCTGATTGCCTTTTAAGTTAATGATAATATTTCCCAAGGCGCGCCCCATCAGGAACTCCATAGACAGATAATATACTGTCTTGACATCTTTCTCCTCATAAGTCTTGTGGGTCGCCATCCACTGATCCACCACAAAATCTTTCACAGCGTATGCCACAGCCTGAAATAACTGCTGGTTATCCGCTTCTTTTACGGACTTGCGGAACAATACCTTGACATAATCTTCCACTTCTTTTTTAAATTCGTCTTTGTTGAGCTCTTTCATGCAATGTTCTCCTCCCATTGTCTCCGTAATATAAAGTATCATGTCCATTATATAACACCACATTTTAAAATGCAATTTGCTCCCTCACTTTCAGCAAACTACACAGATTTGAAAAAAATATGGCATATTTTTGTACTATTTGCTCATAAAATACAGCAAAGAACTTTCAATAGTCATCTTAATCCGCTTGCTGCCATTCACAATCCTACATCCCTTGCTCAAATATCGCCATATCAAGCGCAGATTAAGTTGAAATGGAGGAGTTTCATGCATAAACTGTCCCGCCATTTGATTATCAGAATGATCATCTGCCTCATATTATGTTTCTGCTTCTTTCTTACGGGATGCGAAAAGGAGACCCGTCCTGAAAAAATAGGAAAGCTGGAATATACCCTGGTAGCCGGAAGCGACATACCCCAAGAGTTGAAAAAACTCATCAACGACCGGAAGAAAAAGGCCTTTGAACTCACCTATTCTGAAAATTCCTGTCTCTTTATCGTCAAAGGATACGGAAAGCAGAAAAGCGGAGGATACAGCATCAAGGTCAATGATTTTTATCAGGCAAAAGACACCCTGGTCCTGGACACGGAATTATTCGGTCCCAAAAAAGATCAGAAAGTATCAGACCAGCCCAGCTATCCCTACATCGTAATCAAGGCAGAGTACCGTGAAGAGCCGGTGACTTTTTACTGATATTGCGGCAAACCAGCCGAAAGGAATGATTGGCAAATCCAATCGTGTCCCCCTCCCGGCACAAAACCCTCTCCTTCCCGGAAACCACCTTTCCATTCAGATACGTTCCATTGGTAGAATTTTGATCCATCAGAAAGAACCGGCGGTTCTCCTGAAATATCACTGCCTGCCGCCTGCTAACCTCCGGGTAGGGAATCACCACGTCTCCTGCCCCATCCCTCCCCACCAGCACTTCCTCGCCCAGAGGCAATGGGTATTCGCCCATGCCCTCCCGCCAGAAAGACATATCTTTCCACAAACTTCCGCAATAAACCAGGTAATATTCCGTCTCCGGCAGCGCAGGATTACCCGACACAGGCTTTTTCTCTCGCTTCGGCAATCTTTCCTTAAAAGATGTCTGCTCCCTAAAACCAGAAAAGTACCTGTCCAGTCCCTCCAGAGAAAAACAGTCCGATGTAAGCATGTCATACAGCCCATAGATCAACTTTACTGCCCGCTCGTCCCCATGGTCCGCATTCTGCATCAAATACTCCACCAATGCCGTATAGCCTTGTTTCAAATCTCCCTGATTTCCTGGCAGATAGCAAAGCCCCATCTTCCTCTCCAAGCGATTCCAATATATTTGCTCCGGCTCCATACGGTACTCCCCGGATAGCAGAAGATACTCCTCCCCCCTCTCTATGATTGCAATCACCTCTGAACAGAGAAAAAATAATATATCAAATCCTCCATTTTTCCCCTGAAAATATTCCGTAATGGGCTGCAAACCTTCCGTGTCATATTGAAAGCACACCTTGTCATCTTTATAATAATACTGAAATGGCAAAAGTGCTGATATCTTGTTGTGTTCCATCATATTCCACTGCAACCGGGATTTCTCTGCCAGTTCAATATCCACCTGCAATGAAACGCCTTTCTCCGCCGCTACTTTCTCCACTTCATCACCTCCTCGGGATGTATGCTGGAAACCTCCTGGGACCAGGAAATTTCCTGCAATGCATTCAAGAAAAATGTCATGACCGGAATCTCCCATCTGGCCTGCGCCACCACGGTTCCCTTGATGGCATTTTGTTTCTTTTTCACTTTCACTTTTTTTACCTGCACGACCCACAGTCCATCCCCCACCTTCGCCCTCATAGCATCCCCGTTGGCCGGCAACGTCCCTTCCACCATGGAATACAGAGCCTCGCATCCATTTTCCTGTACCAGAATCCTATCATGAAATAGGAATAAAAGATACATAATCACGAAAAAGATGCCCAGCAGAATCGGTACCACGAAACATGCCTCCACCGTAAAGCTACCCTCCTGCCAAAGTTTTCCCTTCTCTCGCTTCATCCTCATCACTCACCTCCCAAAAATAATGTCGCCCGCTAAGCTATCCCAATGCCACCAACAAAAATGCCACAAACACAAAGGGGGCAAGGGGCATCTCATATTTACGCCCTCTCTTTCTCAGCACAGCCAGCGGAAGGGCCACCCCAAATGCCAGCAAAAAAGTCACATAGATCAGCAAGCAGTTTGCCTTCCATCCCAAGCCAGCTCCCGTCATGCCAAAGAGAAAGGCATCCCCCACTCCAATCTGCCCGCCAGACACCCGATGCGCCACCAAGAAGAAGCAAATAAATGCCAGCGCACACAAAAACCAGGAAAGCCCGTTGCCGCTGACAAGAAAATTTTTCAGCAGCAATATCGCCGTAATTCCCCACAGTTGTGGCAGCCACACCTTCTTCCATCTCAAATCCTGAATGGAAGATACTCCCAAACCCACTAGCAATAATACTTTCGACATCATAATCCTCATTTCTGCAACACTTTATATTAGCCACACTTCCTACAGGGAGGCATTCCTCCCACATCCTCTATCCTCACCTTCCTGGCTGACCGCTTTAAGCCGGAACACCCCCTATCCACATGCCAGCTATCCCCATAAGGCGCAATGAACACTCTGGCATCTCCCGCCAATTCCATGCCTTTTCCACATCGTCCGCAGGGATAATATTTCCCGCCAGACGCATTCCTCCTCTCTCCCGCCTGTTCATAGGATACCTCCTGGATTTTAGGTTTCAGATACACGCACCCCGCATCCCTGTGATAAACCTTTCCGTGATCTGCCAGATAGACATACTCTCCCGCCCCCTGTGCCTGACTCACCATGCTCTTTCCCTCGTAAGGATTGACTTTCATCTGCTGATACCAGGAGACACGGAAGACCCTGCTGCCCAGAAAGGGAATATTTTCCCTATGCTTCACATAGCAGATGCCTTCCTGTTCATCCCAGCCCACCGAATACGCCTTCCTTCTGTGATCCAGAAAAAATCTGCTCTTTATCCCATAGCATTCATAACGCTTCGCCACATCTGCCAGCCGCACCTGCGCTCCATTGTATCTCTCCAGAATCTGAAACAGGTAGAGAAGGGAAAAGAGTGCCAGGAAAAAAATTGTTCCGGAAAATGCCGCCTCTACCGTCAGAGATCCTCTGGCAAAGAGCATACAGGGACATCCTCTATTCCCAAAGCATCTCATGCTCTGGGGAGCCTCACCATTTCCTATTAGATTATTTTTATTGTATTGACCATGCTTGGGAATATAGAGGACATCCCTATCCACTCTTATAGCCATAACTCACCTCCTGGCATTGTCTGCCTCCTGACTGCCCCCACTGGACTTTCTCTAGAAAGGGCAATTCCTGAAATACATAGTTTGTCTCATAGGTCATGCGGTATGTACTTTCTGTTATACACTCGTCAATGCAAAAACTTTGATTATATTTTTCCCTCAAGTCCTGCTGTATCACATCCAGCATGCGATTGTACATCGTCTTCTCATTCACTAGCAATAAGAACAAAGTCAAATACTCCTTATACGTAATGCTCATTCCTGAACCGCCCTTGTTCTTCCCATATCCCGCCGCCTTCTTTTGAAACAGCTTTTTCGTGCCCAAGCATATTTCCTCGTATTTCATCTTGAAATTGGCACCATTCTTTATGATCGGAACGGCCTTTCCATCCAGCAAGGCTACCACATCCACGCACGCCTCCTGAAAGGAGAGAATCAAAAGGATCGTGTACTGCACACCTGTAATCACCGGGGGCAGTCCCGTAAATCCCGCTATCGCCGTGGCAGTGACCAGGCTTTTTTCCTGGAATGCCGGATCCGTGGCAACATAGGCAAAATTAAGCAACATGCGCACTGCCAGCAAGCGGTTCACCACCGATGCCAGATTGCTCTTCTCCTCCCTCTTGCCTGCTGCCAGATACTCCTTGGCATAACGGATTCCTCCCTCTTCCCCCTTCAAGTAATCCGAGCAAACCTCCCCTGCATACGCTAGAAACAACAGTTTCTTCTTTCCCTTGGGCATCTGTTCAACATTTTCCAGAGGATTTTCATTCTTTAGAAACTGTTTTAAAATGTCAGCTGCCCCCATCTCCCCATCACTCTTTTCCTGAATTTCCTTTTCCCCCTCTCTGGGAAAGATCTCCTTTTCCGACAAATCCTTTTCCCCGCACACCATAGAAAGCACGCCATCCCGCATCATCTGGGTAAAGGATTCCAAGGGATTTCCTCCCGCAGGATCTTTTTCAATCTCTTTATACTCCCCTGCCCCTGAGACGTCCCCATCTCCAGAGCCTTGTGATTCATCCCCTTGCAAACCTTTCCCACTTTCAGTCCCATTCGGTATTTTGGGCATTTCTTCCTTAAGTTCCTCATAATCTCCTGACTCATACCGATCTGCCATATCCAGTTTATCTTCCAAGTCTGCACCGGAAGGAATGCCTTTCACCTTGTCCCACAGGGCATCTGCCACATCCTTCACTGTCTTATTTCTAAGAAACCCGGAAATCTGGTCATAAAATACATCCTCTTCCGTCAAAAAAGCATCATTTATTATCTCCGACTGCATCTGGCTAATACGGTAAATATCTGTGGCATTCGCTCCAAAATTCCCATGGGTAGACTGCATATTTTCTTCCAAGATCTCAAGAAAGTCCCGATTCAGATCCCCCCTCCCCCTGCCATCGTACCCACAATATCCCAAAAGCCCATACTCCTCAAACAATTCCCGGTTATAATTCCCGAATGCCGTTCTGGCAGCACTGCTTCCCGCCACCTTCACATATCCTCCGACAGCAGACAACCTGGCACAGTCATAAGTCACCCCAAGCAGGGAGAACGTCAGCAAGAAAATCATTGCAAGAAAAACCGTCACGCTCCCTGGCTTTCTCCATTGAAATAAAATGACTACCACCTCCTTTCCTTCAGATTCTTGCCTCTATTATTTCACGCTGATATTTCCATTGATGGTCTTTGCGCTCCCATTGATTTTATTAAAGGCAGTATTGATAATCGACGTAATCTGACTGCGGAATATCACTACGATCATCAGCAATATCACCAGAATCAATATAATTTCCACGGTTCCAATTCCATCCTCTTCCTGTAAAAACGACTTCATATTCTTCATAGAAACACCCATTCCTTTCTTTCAAATAGACCTTCCGTACAGCCGCATGCGATCCATCGTCTCTCAATATTCTATATTTCTCCCCGCAAACTGTACTTTTACAACAGATACCAAAACACTCTCCCATAGAATAACCCTCGTACCTTTGGCATAAATCGTGCCAAAAATCCTAGGATTTCGTCGGCTGTGAGTTGCAGCGGTTTGTTACATACTCTGAAATGCCGCATATAAGATCATGGCAAATACCAACGCAAGCATCACCGCCATAGGCAGCAACAATTTCGTCCCCGCCTTCTCTCCCAGTTCTTTCGCATCCTCCTTTCTCTGATGAAATGCATCTGCCACCTCAAAATCCAGCAATCGCAGCAAATCCTCAGATCCCTTTCGCAGATTCTGGACAATCAGCGTGCAGAACTTCATATATGATAATAGCCCCGTCCTCTTTCCAAAGAGTTCATAAGCCCTTGCCTCACTCATGCCACAGTCCATTTCCCTCAGGGACAGAGCCATCTCCTCATACACATAATGCCTCGTCCCCTGCCTCTTCTCATAATCCCTGACAATCCTCTCCCAGGTTCCCCTCACCGTAAGCCCTGCCCCGATGAGCAATACAAAATGCTCCACAAACTCCGGATAATCCTCCCGCAACTGACCCAGCCTTTTCTGATTCTCCTCCCTAGACTTGGCCTGATACCACAGGGGAACCAATAGAATCAAGCAGATCATTACCGCCAGAATATATCCAAAGAACGAAGATTGGTTTTCATGGTATGTCAATAGATTTCCCGCAACTTCCCGAGGCAGCATGGCATAAGCCTCCGTCCTGCTGCTCTCCTCCAACTCATTCCACAATTTTTGCCAACTGGCCCAGAATGCCTGGGAGAGAGACTGTTCTCTCGGATATACCGTCAAGGCCTGCACCATCCTCCGCTCCTCCTCCCCATATGTCAGGACAGCCGTAATCTCTTGCTGCATCGGTTCTGCTATCCCATCATTCTCCAAACTGCCATCTTCCCCCACCAGTCCCTCCTGACCCAATTCCCACGTAATCTCTATGGCAGTACCCGGCACATTTTGCATTAGCACCAAGGGCTTTGTCACCTTGTCTAGAGATGCGTTTTCTCCCGGGAGGGCTTTCTTGATTTCTCTCTTTACCTTGGCGAAAGCCTTCTCCCTTTCCTCCCGGGTATACTTCCTCTCGGGGATTTTTACAGTAACCTCCCTCTCTTCCTTTCCATTATCCGCCTGAAAGGACAAACTCCTGTCCCCTTGGGCCACATCCCCCCGCTTGACATAATAGGACTTTATCAAATCCTCGCTTTTGCCAATGACGCATGAACCAGCTAGGGCAATCAGTCCCGCTGTCAGGATGACCGCCATCACACTTCCCATTTTAGAATAGTACAGGCAGAATAATTCCGACTCCTCCATTCCCACATGCATTCTCCGCAGCTGCTCATACCTTTCCCCTTTCATCTTCAAATGAAAGGCACGGCGAACCTTTTTGACCAAAAGCCATATTCCAGGCATATAAAATCTAACCAGAAGATTTCCCCTCGCCTGCCCTCCATCCTCCCGCCTTATGTAAGCCCAAAGGAAATATGCCAATGAAGGCATCAAGATACAAATCACGCAAATAATCTTCACCTTATTCTCCTTTCTTCACTGTATATACTAGTACAATCTGTTCCCTGCAAGACAAATTTTTGACAGTGCAGCAATCTCAAAGTTATCATACCTTTATATCGCATATCCTCTCACTCCACCGGTATGCCGCCACATAGGCAACCAATAGCCCTGTGGAGACCGCCCTGCCGCCGGATCTGTAAAAGCAGTCCAGAAAACCCGGAGAAGAAACCCAGAAAAACACGATTAGCCCCAAGGGAATGATTGACATAATCTTCCCCTCCATCTTCTTCCCGGCAAGCATGGCTTGGATTTCCCTCTGCACCTCTATCTTCTGGCTGATCTTCTCCGCTGTGGCATGGGTGATGGCGATCAGGTTGCCTCCTGTCCTCTTGGCAGTCTGGAACACCTGGGCAAAATGCCGTAAATCCTCCGTATCCCATCTCTCTGCAAACTCGCATAAAACCTGTTCAATCGGCTGATTCAGCCCCAGCTGCCTCTCCATCCATAAAAATTCCTGCTCCAAGACGGAATTGTCTCCATACAGCAGAATCAAATCCTTCCTCGCCTCCCCAAAGGCATTTTCAATGGAATACCCTGCACTGAGGGAAGATGCGATGCCCTGCAGCCCCTCACGAAACTGCAACGTAATCTCCTGCTGCCTGCCCTTCCATATTCTGTTTCTCTCCCCCCTTGCCTCAAGAATCCCAACCACGCCCCCCATCATCAGCACGGC
>CATKZA010000021.1 GCA_949841235.1 uncultured Clostridiaceae bacterium | reverse complement strand
AGATCACCAGAATAATGGCCCCCATCAGTCCATATGGTAAGGATGCCACATTTTTAAAAAGATAGTCAGCGTGATAAATCCCAATCAACAGCAGGATGAAGAAATAACTGACCGTAACGTCCCACATGGCGGAGGTCACGCGAAAGCGAATATAGTCCGAGCGGAAATATCCCCCCTCCTTCACCTCGTCCTTCCCATACTTGGTCTCCGTCAGGGCAATGCCTGTCATCACGCGAACTTTTTCCTCATTTACCATGACACCCCTCGTTTCCGAACAATTTTTGATGTGCTAGTACAACGTATATTAAGTCTTTTTATGTTAAGCGCAGGATTCGGTTATATCTGCAAGGAACAAAATCGACGGCGTAGTGGTGGCTACGGCTAGATTTTGTGACACAGCAGATAGAATTGAAGACAAGTTTAACGTAAAATTATTTAGTATACGTTGTACTAAATTACTCCTATCATTTTATTATACTTCACATGGGTTGGAAAGTCAAAAAGAAAAAACGTTACTGTGAATAGAAACGACAAAACAAACGATGGTGCTTGGAGAATATTTATGTTATACTATACGGAAATTATGAATGAATTTAGATTCGCAGATGATAGGGGGATATGAAGCGAAATGAAATCAAATGAATCTACAGAAAATTATTTAGAAACCATACTGATCTTAAGCAAGAGCCTGCCGGTGGTGCGCTCCGTAGACATTGCCAATGAACTGGGCTTCAAAAAGCCCAGCGTCAGTATTGCCATGAAGAACCTCCGGGAGAAAGGCTACATCACCGTGATGGAGCAGGGATATATTTTCCTCACGGACAGCGGCAGGGAAATCGCAGAAATGATCTACGAGCGACACGAATTTCTGACAAACTGGCTCACAGGCATGGGGGTAGATGCGAAAATTGCCGCCCAGGATGCCTGCCGCATGGAACACGTCATCAGCAAAGAAAGTTTCGAGGCAATCAAAAAGCATTGCGCCATCCGCTGACTTGGCAAAAAACATTCTGACGGCCTCTGCCCCTATCCTAACGGCATTTCTATCCTCATTGCCCCTCGCAGTAGGCACAGGCCGCCAGCGCCGCCACGCTGCCATCTGCCACCGCAGTCGTCAGCTGGCGCACGTTCTTCGTCCGGCAGTCGCCCGCCGCAAAAATGCCAGGAATACTGGTACGGCAATTCTCTTCCGCCACCACATATCCCCCCTCGTCCACCTGGATCAGCGACGTGAACCCCTGGGTGTCGGGCATCTGCCCCACGGCAACGAACAGCCCTTCCACCGGAAGATCCCGTTCCTCCCCCGTGGAAGTATTGCGAAGGGTCAATCCCTCCAGATGATCCTCCCCGGCGATGGCCACCACCTGCTGTTCCAGATAAAAATGCACATTCTCCTTTTCCCGCAAGAGGAGTTCCTTCTTCTTCTCCCCCCGAAAAGCATCTCTGCGGTGGATGACAGATACCGACTTGCAGTAATTTGACAGAAAGAGGGCATCCTCCAGGGCGGTATTCCCACCGCCTACCACCGCCACATCCTTTCCCCGAAAAAATGCGCCGTCGCAAGTGGCACAGTAAGAAACGCCCTTCCCGGTCAGTTCCTTCTCTCCCTTCACGCCCAGCTTCCTATTCACGGCTCCCGCCGCCAGCACGATGCTCCGGCATTCATAGGAATGGTCTCCGGCGGATATGACAAAATCTCCCGCCGTCCCCCTCTCGATTCCCGTACACTTTTCATACCGGATTTCCGCTCCCAGAGCCTTTGCCTGCTCAAACATATTCGTGGCAAACTCAAACCCGGAAATCTCCTTGATTCCCGGGTAATTCTCCACCTTGGGGGTGTTGACGATCTGCCCGCCATAACTCTTTCCCTCCAAGACCAGCACCTGCCGGCCCGCCCGCAGGGCATAGATGGCACTGGAAAGCCCCGCAGGGCCTGCACCGATTACAATCACGTCATACATATCATCACCATACCTTATTATTTGCCCATAAATTTCAGGATATCCGCCTTTGGCTGCGCCCCCACCGTGGTATCCACCACTTTCCCATCCTTAATCAGGGCAAGCATGGGAATGCTCATCACGCCGTATTTTTGCGCCAATTCCTGATTTTCATCTACATTGACCTTGGCAATCTTCACGTCATCCACTTCCAGCGCAATCTCCTCCAAAACAGGCCCCAGCATCTGGCAGGGCCCGCACCAGGTCGCCCAGAAATCAACGAGCACCGGCAAATCAGACTGCATCACTTCCTCCTCGAAATTATCCTTTGACAAATGTACGATATCCATATGAATCCCTCCTAAATAAAATATGATTAACCTGTCATCATCCTATCAAACATGCCGCAAGCGGCAAAAACAATCCATGAAGCATCGCCTGAATAGTAACATTCTACTCTCCGCAGGCCATACATAGTACCACGGATTTATCATGCCCAATTTCCGGCAGCTTATGCCTTATTTCCTCACTTTGATATGGGTTTCCCGAAGCTGGGTCTCGGACACCTCCCCCGGTGCGCCGCACATCAGATCCTGAGCATTTCCATTCATGGGGAAGGGAATGACCTCCCGAATATTTTCCTCATTGCGCAGAAGCATAATCATCCTATCCACGCCCGGGGCCATTCCGGCATGGGGCGGCGCGCCAAACTGGAATGCGCTGTACAGCGCCCCGAACTTCTGCTGCAAATCCTCCTCCGTATATCCGGCAATCTCAAACGCCTTCACCATCACGTCCATATCATGGTTCCGCACGGCACCGGAAGAAAGCTCGATGCCATTGCACACGATATCATACTGGTATGCCAGAATTTCTTCCGGCTTCTTTCCATTCAGCGCCTCCAAGCCTCCCTGGGGCATGGAGAATGGATTGTGGGTAAAGATATACTTCTTCTCCTCCCTGTCATATTCGTACATGGGAAAATCATTGATATAGCAGAAGCGGAATGCGTTCTTCTCCAGAAGATCCAGACGCTCTCCCAATTCTGCCCGAATCTGCCCCGCATAGAGGGCCGCAAGTTCCTCCCTGTCAGCGATAAAGAAGATGGTATCTCCCACCTCCAGTCCGGCTATCTCTTTGATTTCCGTCTTCATCTCCTCCGGAATGAACTTGTCAATAGGCCCCTTATAGCCCATATCTTCCTTGACTTCCAAATATCCCAGACCGCCCATGCCGATGGACTGGGCAAACTTCAACAACTTCTCGTGCTGTCCCTTGGACAATTTGGCATGGACGTTGATGGCGCGCACCGTCTTGCCATGGAAAGGCTTGAAGGTGCATCTCTGGAAGAAATCCGTCACATCCACGATGCGCAGGGGATTCCTCAAATCCGGCTTATCCGTGCCGAACTCCAGCATGGCCTGCCTGTAGCTGATGACGGGATAGGGTGCTTTCGTCACCTCCGCCCCCTCCGGCGCAAACTTCTCAAAAGTGGCAGACAGCACTTCCTCCCCCACCCAGAATACATCCTCCTGGGTGGCAAAGCTCATCTCGAAATCTAACTGGTAAAACTCTCCCGGGGAGCGGTCCGCCCTGGCATCCTCATCCCGGAAGCAGGGAGCAATCTGGAAATACTTGTCAAACCCGGATGCCATCAGAAGCTGCTTATACTGCTGGGGTGCCTGGGGAAGAGCATAAAACTTCCCCTTGAATTTGCGGGATGGCACGATGTAATCCCTAGCTCCCTCCGGGGAGGATGCGCAGAGAATCGGGGTCTGGATTTCCAGAAATCCCAGCTCCGTCATCTTTTCCCGGAGATAGGCAATCACATTAGAGCGGAAAATCATATTGTCCCGCACCTTTGCATTGCGCAAATCCAGATAGCGGTACTTCAGGCGCACATCCTCCCTAGTCTCCCTGGAGGTGATAATCTCGAAGGGCAGCTGGCGATATACCTTGCCCAGAATCTCCACCTTGTGTGCTTCCAGTTCAATGGTTCCCGTGGGAATCTTGGGATTGTAAGTCTCCTCGTCCCTGTTCTGGATCACGCCCTCCACGCTGATGCACTCTTCCCTGGCAATGCCCTCCAGCAATGAGGTATCCCGCATCACCACCTGCATTACCCCGTACATGTCACGCAAATCCACAAAAGATACGCCACCGTGGTCTCTGATATTTTCCACCCACCCGGCAATCTTCAGGTTCTGATCTACATCCTTCTCCGTAATCTGATCCATCGTTCTGTCACGATAAATATTTCCTACATTCGTCTGCATCCTCTTCCTCCTTTATTGCGGACAAACCCTCATTAGAAAAAGAGAAGTTCGCCCTAAACTCTTTTGTTCAGGACGAACTTCTCTGTATCATAAGTCCGCGGTACCACCCGAATTACTGTACTCAGTCACTCAACTCGCTGTTGCCATCCCCGGCAGCAGCTCGCTCCATAACGCAGAGCCTGCGGCGCACCTACTGGGAAAATGCCAATCCTGCTAATCATGCAGAAATCCTTTCCTCACCACCAAAAAAGGCAACGAGAACATCTCCCTTTCAGATTGCGGCTGAACGCCCGACTTAAAAAGCCAGCGTCTTAGAGTGTTATTCACATCCATTCACTTTGCGAGGCTCGCACCATTCCCCGCTCTCTGGAAACGATAATGCATGCTACTTCTCTCCGTCATCGCCATATAAGCATAGATTATAGCGGGATTTCTCCAGAATGTCAACCGTATTCTGCCGGGGAATTCAGAGAGCCGTTACTATTCACGGTCGAGCGTGAAAAACAGATAATAACTTATTATCCTTTGAACCTTTGATTTTTGCAGACCATTCAAAATTGTAAAAAGTTTTTTGCTACAATATTTTGCACCGCATCCGAAAAGGAAAACTGGACGCACCGCTAGACAATGTAGACTTTCGCAAGGGAACTTTGCTTTGCAGGGTTTCGATGGATATGTGCCTCGCAGCATTGTCTGAACAGCATGCACCGTTTCAGTATTTTCCTAAGAGGCACGCTTTCGCTACCGCTCATAACGCCACGACACATAACGAGATAAAAAACATCTCGTAAGTGTCGGCGATTCGCGAGTGCCTCTGTCGGAAAATACATGAAATCGGTTGCATGATGCGAGTTATCGGAGAGGCACATAAATCATGCATCGAAACCGCAAAGCATATAGTTCCCTCCGAAAGTCGTAATATTGCAAGGTGCGTCCAGTTTTCTTTTTGGATGCTTTCGCAGACTTCAGCAAAAAACTCTTCAAAACATTGAAAATGGTCTGCAAAAGCATAAACTATTGATGGATAATAAGTTATTATCTATTCACATCGACTGTGAATAGTAACAGAGAGCCATATAACCATGTTACTTTTCACCACAATCAATCATCCCCGACAGGGGAATCCTCCGGTTCTCCCACCTGATCCTCCAGCCACTGCGGGAAATCCCCTGCCGGATTCCAATCCGTGTAAGCCTGCTCAATGTTATCATAAACCATCTGTGTATCCGGATGATTCCGCCCAAGCATGCGAAGCGAGATTACATATGCCTTGAGATAATAAGTCACCGCCTTTTCATGCTTTCCCTGCCTCCCATATACTCCTGCCAGATTATTATAACCAATCGCCGTATCTGGATGCTCCTCTCCTAATAATTTCTCCTTTATCTCCAAACTTTTTTCATGTAGCGCTTCCGCTTCCACATATTTTCCCTGAAGTTTATATATTCCTGCCAGATTATTATAACCTCTCGCTGTATCTGGATGCTCTTCCCCTAATAATTCCTCCTTTATCTCCAAGCTTTTTTCATACAGCACTTCCGCCTTCCTGTAGTTTCCCTGACTCTCATACACTCCTGCCAGATTTTTATAGCTTGTCGCCGTATCTGGATGCTCTTCTCCAAATACCCTCTCCCTAATCTCTTTACTTTTTTGATACAGGGTCTCCGCTGTCCTGTACTTCCCCTGTTTCTCATATATGTATGCCAAATTATTATAACTGTTGGCAGTATCTAAATGCTCTTCTCCCAATATTTTCCTTCTAATCTCCAAACTTTTTTGCTGCATGATTTCCGCTTCCCTGTACCTTGCCTGTTTCTCATACACCAATGCCAGATTGCTATAACCGGTTGCCGTATTTGGATGCTCCTCTCCCAATACTTTCTCTGTTATCCTCAAACTTTTTTGATACAAGGCTTCCGCTTCCCCATACTTTCCCTGCTTCTCACATAAGAATGCCAAATCGTGGTCAATCTCTGCCAGTTCCACATGCCCCTCATCCAGCAGTTTTTCCTTAATTTCCCTCGCCTGCAACAGCAGTCGTCTGCTCTCAACATATTCCGCCCACTCTTGCGCATGCCAAGCCTGTTCCACTAATGCATTGGCTTTATTCATCACTTCACGCAAATTCTCCCTCTCGCCCATCTCTATCTCATTCTTCTCGGAAGGCAGTGTCTCATGCTCCTCCTCCCCCTCTTCCTCATAGCCTTGAAAGGCAATCCGCAACTTGATAAATGAATAGAAATCATAGGCCCCGGTGGCCAGCCTCTCATCCCCATAGGGCGTAGTCAGGAATATCAGGTTCTTCCCCAGTCCCTCCAGCATATCCCTGCTAAAGTTCAGGCGGCGCAATCCCTCTTCTTCCTGCAATGCCAAGTGAAAATTGGCAATGAGAAATGCCTGGACCTCCGGAAAACCGGCGACCCATGCTTGCAATTCCTGAAAGGAGTAGTTTCCGGGATGCTGGCGGCAGTCGTATACTTCCACCATGCCCCGGCCATATATTCTGGCGATTTCCTGCTGCATGTCCTCGTCGGCCACCACCAGATAGATCCCCTGCTCCGATTCATTGATAATCCAGCCCAATGAACGATACCCTTCCTGATTGCTTTCTGCCATCCTAATCCAATCCCTGCCCTTTCAAAAAATCTATTACCAGCGGGTGGACATTGTGCCACCGCTTGCCATTATATTCCAAAACCACCGATGCCTGAAGCATATTTAGAAGCATCTCCTTATCCTCTATCTGCTCTTTATTGCCCCGGTAAATATTTGCTAAGAATTGATAGTCCTTTTTCTCAATCCGCCGGGTCAGGGAGGTCTTTAACTCCTCCAGCGCACGCCCGGCATCCTCCATGGAAACCGTCCGGCTGTCCCTGCGCACCGCTCTCTTTGCCGATGCATTAATCGCCATGAATAAATCCCGCAGGGAGCCTCCCGTACTCTGAATCAGTTTCTTTAACACGCCCTCTCCAAATAGTTCCAACTCAGTGCGCTTTGCCACAATCTCTTCTATCACGTCAATGCCATCCTGAAAATCCTCCCCCTCCATGGTCTGGATCTTAATCATGGGAAGAGTCTTTGTCACGAAATAGCTCTCCATGGCAGAAAACTTGACATCATAGGAGAGGCTGATGGGAAAAGTATAGATGACCGGAAAGTTCATTCCTGAAAGGATTGCCTCATAATTATAAAATACCTTCCAAGCATCCTCGGGATTCAATTTATCCAAATCCTCGAAAATAATGATGGGACGCTTTCCATCATTATGCCCGGCAATCTTTTCTGAAATGCCCGCCAAGATCTCTATCCATTCGCTGGAGCGAATGCGGATTCTTTTCCGATATTCTTTTCTAGACTCTTCATTGTATTTTAAATCCATCTTAATCTTTGCAAAGACGCTAAAAATATTTGCAAAAATTCCTGTACCCACAGATGCGCCCTCTTCCAAGGAAGCGGCTTCCACCTCTTGGGATACCATGGTTTCTGTGCCCTCGCACCAGAAATTCTCAATTCTCCCTATCATATCCTGACTCAGATTGCACCCCGATTCCTCAGCCATTTGCAGCAGAGCCTCCCCCATCAGAATAAAGAGATCTGAATGCACCATGTTGACCAAATCCAAGTCCTTGGTGCATTTGATAATCTTTACATGATAGCCTTCGTCAGCCAGCCTCTCGGACATCCTGTTCAGTTCCGTGCTTTTCCCGCACCCCCGGTGTCCCAGCAGCAGAAAGGCCATGCACTCCTGGTTCTCCCGACAGGCATCATAGATATCCTCTATGGGAGAGTCGTACTTATCGCTGGTACGAAACTCCATCGTATCCTTGCAGTAAAATTCCTCCATCTGCTCCCTCTGCAATGGCGCCGGCGAAAAGGCATTGATCATTTCTGAAACTCGGGCTGCATATTTCATCACATACTCCTCCTAATGAAAGTTTTTGTCAGCATTGATGTTATCATACCATGATTCCAACCCATAATCAATCACTATCCCTACTTCGCTCTCGCCCTCCTTGTCTTGCTCCTTTGAATACCTCACAGAAGAAAAATTTTACCCATTCAGTACATCAGATGAGAATGGGAAAAACAAGAGAGGTATAATTCAAATAAGAATACAACGTTTAATTGGTTTAATTTGCGTTCTTGCCGATGTTGAAAAATAATAGTTCAAGAATTGGCAGACCGTTGCCCCATCCTCGATTATCGAAGTTCACAAAAAATTTACATTTAACTTTTATTTTTATTCTTCGCGACCCGAACGACAAATATGACGACCCGAACAGCAGCATTTATGAACATACTGTAAACATTCCTTCAGAAAAAGCACATTTCCCCCTCCCATTTCACGACAAAATGCCCCAAAAAACGACAAGCAGATTTGCATGCGACACAAAAATGTGGTATATTGCAATCGTGTCATATCCAGATGAACGAAACTTCATTCCTACACATTTACATAAGATAAAGCAATCTGGATGTGATACTTCATAATCCCAATACATTATTGCGACTCCCTTAAAAGCCCCCCTAGGCAGTACAAAGCCCAGGGGGGCATTATCTTATCGTCGCCCCTGCTTCAAATGAATTGATTTTGCAAATGCAATCATCTGCTTCTTCGTATACCTCTCCGCATCAAAGAAAGATATATGTCCCATAAAGTGCACCTTCCCCAGATCCTTTTCATCCATCACGCAGTTAATCCAAAACTTGCGCCCTATCTTCATCTGATTGAGCCTCGTCCGCTGGAGTTTCATCCGTTGGAGCCTCGTTTTTATCGCTTTCCTCAAATACACAATCAGCGAAATCATTTTAAAATCGGACTACACAATCCAATAATTTGTTCCTATAGGCATGAATATTTTCTATTGAATAATCAGGTAAACGATAAAGCAATGCAAAAGAGGATGCGCAATGCATCCTCTTTCGCCCTGCCTAGGTATAGGGAAAACTATTATTTTCAAATTGCTATCATCGTACCGCCATTCCAAAAAAACCCTTCTCGGCGCATCCGCCAAAGAAAAGCCGCCACCACTAGCGAAGCAGTGAAAGCACGCCCTGGGTTGCCTGGTTCGCCTGAGCCAACATAGACTGGCCTGCCTGCTGAAGAATGGACTTCGCAGAGTAAGTAACCATCTCCTTCGCCATGTCAACGTCACGAATCTTGCTCTCGGATGACTGCAGGTTCTCAGCCATGTTGTCCGCATTGGCAATGGTGTGATCCAATCTGTTCTGCAATGCACCCAGCTTAGATCTCTGCTGTGATACAAGGGAAAGTGCCTTGTTCACTGTAGTAATCAGCGCTGTAATGCCAGAGCCAGTCGCATTACCAGGATTTACTTTGGATGCAATCGTAGCAACTGTAACGCCAAGTTTATCAGCAGTCATTGCATCAATGCTAAACCTGATTAACTGATTTGCGTTGGCACCAACCTGCAGAACCTTATTGCTAAATCCACCAGAAAGAAGCTTCATCGTGTTGAACTCCGTCTGAGATGCAATTCGATTAATTTCAGAGGACAGTGCCTGCAATTCCAAAGCAACGGCAGCGCGATCTGCAGATACATTCGTATCGTTGGATGCCTGAACAACCAGTTCCCGCATTCTCTGAACCACTTCGTGAATCTCACCCAGCGCACCCTCTGCTGTCTGAATCAGGGACTGGCCATCCTGGGCATTGGTAGACGCCTGGTTCAGACCTCTGATCTGTCCACGCATCTTCTCAGAGATGGAAAGTCCTGCCGCATCGTCCGCCGCACGGTTTACCCGGTAGCCGGAAGACAATTTCTCCGTGCTCTTTGAGAGTGTTTTGTTTGTAACACCTAACTGCCTGTTGGTATTCAGTGCCGCCATATTGTGCTGTACTATCATAATACTACCTCCTTGTGTTTGCTCTGCCCCCATCCATGGTTGGGCAGTTGTATAAAACCAGGGCGATATGAACATCGCCCAATCGTCATGCCTGAGCGGTTCTGCCGCCGCCCAGATTTATAGAAAATAGCAAAGCCCTAGGCTGCCCTGCCATGATCTATCCTGCTAAAATCGAGAGTAGATAGCATTCCTTCGGCTACTAATCTCCTCACTTTGTCTGGCTGGCAATCAGCCTGCGAATTTCTTTTGGCGAAAGAGGTTTTTCGGGATAAAATGTTCTTAGCCCCTCCCTGTCCTCCGAAACGCCCGCCTCCCTCTCCAAAACGCTGCCACGCACCACTTCAAGGCACTTTGGCGCATCCACCATGACCTTCACATTATTCTTGCTTCCTCCCAGGATAACCACCCGAATCTCATCGCCGATGGCAAGGTAATCTCCCGGCCGAATTGTCAAATTTAACATAGCCAACCTCATTTCTGCAATCCCGGCTCCAAGTCTTCCATTTACAAAAAATCCCCCTGTCCAGGTGGCACAAGACTTCAAGCCTCCCATGCAACACTTTGCATAAAATGTTGCATGGAAAAACTATCGGATAACCGAATGCACATTGGCCAAGCCATGATAAATAGGGGCTTGAGGCACGGCATGCCATATAGTTCCTGCAAATTTTATCCGACGCATCAAAAAGCATGATATTTCATTTAGCATTACAACAGAATGGAGATATGTACAGAAAAAAGGAGGACTGAT
>CATKZA010000020.1 GCA_949841235.1 uncultured Clostridiaceae bacterium | reverse complement strand
CCATCGGGCAATCAACCTGATGTACTGCTATTATCCCAATGATGACAAGTGGCCGGGCCGAGCCAGCGTGGTGCATGCAGACCCATCGGTGCAGTTTGCGTGGGATTTTCCCTATGACGATTATTTTACCTACAAGGGCGGGCTAAACGGCACGCTGGATGACGAGCCCTTTACGTATATGCGGGATGTGCGGAAGCATGGGCAGGACGTGCTTCTGACCATGACCATTGACCCGAAGCTGACGGACGACCACATTGTAGCCATTGCCAAGGATTTGCGGACGTTCGGGCGGGTGCAGCTGCGCATCAACCATGAAGCCACGGGAGACTGGTTCTCTTTCAACAAGCGGGCCTCCTATGAGGAAGTGGCGGCATTCTTTGTGCATTGCTGTGAAATTATTCACAGGGAGGCACCCAATGTGAAAGTCATTATCTGCCTTGATGGGTGCAAGGAACTGGAAGATGAGAAGATGGAGATGGAGGATATATTTGCGGAGGCATCCAGAGCCGCAGATATCGTGTCAGTAGACCGCTATATGGCGCTGCACTGGGGCTGGCCCTACGATGTGGCGGAAGAGGGGGGAGATACCTTTGCCCGCCATACGGTAGACAAAATCTATCAGCTGGCGAAGAAGAGTTACGAGAGATATACTTTTGTGAACAATGGAGTGAAAAAGCCCATGGTACTCTCGGAGTTCAATGCGGACGGAGACGTGACGGGGGCATATGACCAGGCGGACATGCTGAAGGACTTCTGCGAGAAGCTGAAGGCGGACAAGGAGAGATGGCTCACCGGATTTACCCTGTATCAGATGCGGGACAGGGGTCGGCTGGGATTGGAGATTGAGGATCCCAACAATGCCAATGTGGGAATCGAGCAGCCCATACTGGATACCTATCGGGAAATTATCCATGAGGACTTTTTCAGTCCTGCCATGGAAGAGGGGGCGGACATTGCCCTTCCTGCAAAGCTCCGCTGGGGTGGCTCGGAGGATGCGGAGGGCGTGGCAATCCCGCTGCATTTCGAGAAGAACCCGGTATTCTGCGAGGCTTACTTTGAGGAGGATGGCCTGCTGGATATGAACCTGATGATGGAATTGAATGGCCACTGGTTCTATAAGGCTCCGGGCGTGAAGTGCATCGATCTGATGAGCGCCTTCTTCAAGAAGCCGCTGCATGGGGAAGAGGACATGACATTGAAACTATTTGCACCGCCGGCTTCCGGGGAGAATGATGCTTCCCAGGGGGAGGACTGGATGACCAATTATTATGCGGAATTGAAGGCACTGCCGAAGATTCGCATTCGATTCGCACCGATCGTGAAGTAATGGTCTTGCGTTGCAGACTGGTATTATTTGAACCGGGAGGGAAATTATGATCTCTCCCGGTTTTGCTGTCTGATAAACCGCAAAATAACAGAAAAAATGACAAAATTTGTGCATTTTGCATAAAAAAATTATGATTGAATTGTATGTTTTTACGATATTGACAATTAACTGGTACTAATATAATATAATGACAACAAACGTGGTTATAACCAGTTGAATGAGGATATAACCAGAAAGGAGGAACGGGAATGGAGGATTTAAAGGCGCCAAAATATCTCCAGGTCAAACAGAAGATCATACATAATATTGATAACGGTTCATATAGGGAAGAGGAGGCGATTCCCAGCGAGAGGGAATTGATAACGCTTTTCGATGTAAGCAGAATTACGGTTCGAAAGGCAATTGACGAGTTGGTCAATGAAGGATATCTGTACCGTGTTCACGGAAAAGGCACATATGTAAGAGGGGAAGGAGACCAGCATAATTTGGTATCCATCACCAGCTGCACGCAGGATATTGAGAAATTGGGCTACACGCCGCGGCGGAAAGTATTGGAGGAAGAGGTCGTCCCTGCGGATGCAAAGAGGCGGACGAGTTTGAATCTGGGCGATGGGGATCAGGTATTTCGGCTGTCCCGCATTTATTTTGCAGACGAGGAACCATTAAACCTTACGACAACATACCTTCCATACAAGATATTTCCGGATATCGATCTATATGATTTTTCAAAGGTTTCTTTGTATAGGATTATAGAAGAGAAGTATGGGGTGAAGATCACGAAAGCGACGCGCACGATCGAGGCAGTCAGCGCTCATGGGGAACTTGCGGAAAATCTTGATGTAGAAGAGAATGTACCATTGCTGCAATTCTGCTGTACCACATATGGCTTGGTGAACGGGAAGGAAATTCCCATTGAATATTTCAAATGCTGCTATCGAACAGATAAGTTTAAGTTTTATATTCATCAACTGCGATAGCAGAAGAAAGGAGAACGACATGAAAAGAAGAACGGGCACTTTGGTTTTGGTGATGGCATTACTTTGTTCTGTGATATTTACAGGTTGCGGCGGTGGAGGAGGCTCCAAGGAAAAGGCTGATGGCTCCAGTGACCTGAAGGTTGCGATAGTTTGCTCTAATTCCGGGCAGAATGATAATGGGTATAATCAGTCTGCCTGTGAGGGGATCAAGGAGTTATCCAAAGAAATCGGATGCGAATATAAGATTATCGAGCCTGCCAACGGCGTTCCAGAAGCGCTGGAGACGCTGGCGGGGGATGGCTACAACCTGATATTCTCTCTGGAATACGACTTTGATGCGCTGATTAAGGGCGTGGGCGGTTCCGAGGCGATTGCGGCGCAATATCCGGATACGACCTTCGTAGTATTTAATGACGATCCGAACAAGGATGAGTCTGGCAAGCAGATTTATGACAATGTCATTTCCGTATTGTTTGATGTTCACGAGGCATCTTACCTTGCCGGCTACTTATCTGTCCAGGTGAATGAAAATATGGGGAAACTGTTTGACAGTTCATATAACCTGACGCCTCTGGACAAGTCAAGGGGAATCGGATTCATCGGCGGGACAAATTCCAATGGCATTCTCGTTTATTCCTATGGGTTTATCGAGGGCATTAACAAGGCTGCCGAGGAGTATAAGGCAAAATACAACTACTATGCGAAATATGACGCAGGATTTACTGATTCCGCTCTTGGAAGTACCGTTGCAGGGACGTTCTACGATGAGGGTGCAAACGTAGTATTCGCAGATGCGGGCGTTGTGGGCGATGGCATCACGGCAAAGGCAAAAGAGGTTGGCAAGCTGGCGATTCAGACAGATGCCAATTTGGATGGGCAGCAGCCGGGCTTCGTTCTGACCAGCGTCTTGAAGATTACAGGCGTGCCTGTAAAGACCATCACGCAGGCATATGCGGACGGCAAGATTGACGAGATGGAAAGATTGCAGACGTACAACCTTGCTTCTGGGGCTACCGGAATCACCGATCTGGAAGAGATGGGCAAGCATGTGCAGGATCAGGAGGTATGGACGGAGATTAAAGACAAGGTAAAGGCAATCAGCGATGACATCTCCAATGGGAAAATCGACGTGACAAACAAGCAGTTAAACGAAGATTTTGATCCGACGACTTGTCCTAATGTAACAGTAAAAACAGAATAAGTATAGAAAATACTAGCATTATGTAAACAAACCTAGTATTCATTGTACTAAGGGCGCCTAAGGATTTGGTGAAGGGCTTTAGGCGCCCTTGCTGTATCTAAAATGACATGCCGCTTTCAGCGGCACTACCATTTATAAAAGTCGATTGCTCCGTGCTATGCACTTCCGCAATCGCCACCTGCATTCGCAATCCGCCCTATTGGGCTACTTGCTCATATTGGTGGTGCGCCAAGTGAATGAGCATATCCACATGCAAGCATGCAATATGCTCGTTCGCTCGGCTTTACTTTTATAGTAAAATAAGGAGAATTGCTATGAGTATGATTATTGAGACGCAAAATTTGACGAAAAAGTTCGGCGATTTTGTCGCAAACAATAATATTAATCTCCAAGTAGGAAAGCAGGAAATCAAATGTATTGTTGGGGAAAACGGTGCCGGAAAGTCAACATTGATGAATATGCTCTATGGCGTATTCAAGCCCACCAGTGGAAAGATCCTTCTGAATGGGGAAGAACTTGTTATGAATTCTCCCACAGATGCGATCCGGCACGGAATCGGTATGGTGCATCAGCATTTTAAACTGGTGCCGAGCTTTACCGTATACGAGAACATTCTGCTTGGTAGCGAGATTACGAAAAAAGGTTTGATCGACCGCCGAAAAGAGATTGAAAAGGTAAAAGAGTTAATTGAGCAGTATCATTTCCAGATTGATCCCATGGCTAAGATCCAGGATATTTCGGTTGGATTATGCCAACAGGTTGAAATCCTGAAAATGCTATACCGCAATGTGGATATCCTGATTCTGGACGAGCCGACGGCGGTTCTGACACCCCAGGAAGTGGATCAGCTGATGGAAAACCTGAAAGTGCTGCGCAATCAGGGCAAGACTATCATTGTTATCACCCACAAGCTGCGGGAAGTGATGTATCTGAGCGACAGCGTGACAGTCATCAAGAGTGGCCAGGTGATTGGAAATGTAAAGACGCAGGATACCAGCGAGACGGAACTGGCACAGATGATGGTTGGACGTGATGTGGTTCTCACGGTGAAGAACGAGGATGGCCCGGCTCCGAAGGAGGAAGAGGCCTACTGCGTGAAGAACATATGCACGGTAAATGATGCCAATCAGGAGATTCTGCACAATGTTTCCCTGTCCGTGCGCAAAGGCGAGGTATTGGGGATTGCGGGCGTGGAAGGCAATGGGCAGAGCGAGCTAATCAAGGTGCTGACGGGCGTGATGACCGTGACGAAGGGAAAAGTGGTATTGAATCATAAGGATATTACCAATGCTTGGCCGGATAAGCTTCGCAAGTTTGGCATCGGAATCATTCCCGAGGATCGCTATGCACAGGGCTTGTGCCGGGACATGTCCATACCGGAGAACTGCATTGCGGGATATTTTGATACCCATAATGTGTGCAGCAAGGGCGTTCTCAGAGGAAAAAATATGAAGCAGCTGTGCAATGACTTTATCA
The DNA here is from genome assembly GCA_949841235.1 of uncultured Clostridiaceae bacterium. Taxonomy (GTDB): domain Bacteria; phylum Bacillota; class Clostridia; order Lachnospirales; family Lachnospiraceae; genus Butyribacter. The sequence goes on along the minus strand of CATKZA010000020.1, from coordinate 5,936 downwards.
AGAAATATGATATCCGCGTTTCCGACCGGTATGGCCTGGTTTCCCAGTTATCTGGCGGAAATGCCCAGAAGGTAATCATTGCGAGAGAGTTTGAGAATAATCCTGACTTAATCATTGCCTGCCAGCCCACGCGGGGTGTGGATATTGGCTCCATTGAATTTATCCATCGGCAGCTGCTGGCTCTTCGCAATTCGGGAAAGGCGGTTCTGCTCATTTCCAGCGAGCTGTCGGAAATTATGAGCCTATCCGACCGGGTTGCCGTGATGTACAAGGGCGGCATCATCGGCGAGGTGGACCCGAAGGTGACCACATCGGAGGAGATTGGATTGCTGATGGCGGGCGCAAGTCAGAAAGGAGGAGGCGGACATGAAGAAGAGTAAAGCAAGTTACATCGGTCCCAAAATTCTAAATACACTGCTTCCTGTAGCGTTGGCATTTTTTATTGGCGGCATTATCATCTTTAGCATCGGAGAAAATCCAATTGAAGCATATGGCATGATGCTGGGGAAATCCCTCTTTACGATGAGAGGATTTTTGAATACCCTGCATTATGCGTCCCCATTGCTGCTGACGGGGCTTGCGATTGCGATTACGTTTAAGGCCAATATTTTCAACATGGGCGTAGAGGGACAGCTTCTGTTTGGAGGATTCTTTGCAGGAATTGCCGGAGCAACTTTGAATCTATCCAGCTCGGTACTGGACAAATTAATCTGCATGGGAATCGGAATGGCATGCGGAGTATTATTCGCACTGGTTCCGGCAATCCTGAGGGCATATTTCCATGTGGATGAGATGGTTGTCACCCTGATGTTAAACTATGCCATGATTAAGGTGTTGGAGTATCTATCATCCGGCCCGTTCCGAGAGGCTGGTTCCGGATATGTGTGTACGCCGACGATTAAAGAAAATGCAATGTTTAAACGGCTTGGCATTGAAAATTCCAGGCTGACCATGTTTTTCTTCATTGCATTGGCGGTGCTGATTGTCATGACGTTCATATTCAAGAAGACCAAGCTGGGAATGCAGATTACCGCCATCGGAAATAACCCGGACTTTGCGGAAGCAACGGGAATGCGCGTCAGAAGGAAGGTCATTCTCCTGATGTGCATCAGCGGCGCTTTGGCCGGGCTTGCCGGCTCCGGGCAGATGATGAGCGAGAAATTCAAGTATACATTGACATTCTCCGGCACGACAGGACTTGGCTGGGACGGTATGTTGATCGCCCTCTTAGGCAGGCACAATCCCATCGGCATCCTGCTGGCGGCTATTTTCTTCAGCGCATTGAAAACCGGTGCGGATAACATCAATATGTATACATCGGTGCCGAAGGAGATTGTCGGCGTCCTACAGAGCCTGATCATTCTCTTCCTTGCCGTGCAGTTCTTGGATGAACGCTATGGGTTGAGAGAGCGTATCCGTAAATGGATGGGCAGAAAGGAGGCGGCATAATGGCATTTCTTAATGGAATAATATATGATTCGATTTATCATGCAGTGCCGATTCTGCTCTGCGTGCTTGGCGGAATTTTCGCCTATAAGGCAAATGTATTGAACATCGCGCTGGAAGGCATGATGCTGGCTGGCTCTTTCTTTTCTGTTCTGGTCAGTTTTCAGACGGGGAACATTTTGCTGGGATATCTGGCAGCCATCGTCGCATGCCTGGCAATTGGATTGATATTCGCATTCTTTGGAGTTTCCTGCAAGGGAAATGTAATCATCATCGGTCTTGCCATCAATATGTCGGTGACTGCGATTGCAGGGTTTGTGTTGCAGTTGATGAATTCCGCAAACATCAGATTGGATTTTACCAATGCTGCGGATTTTAAAATCAACATTCCGGTAATCAAAGATATTCCGATTCTCGGAAGCATTCTCAGCGGACATACGGTGATTACTTACATCTCTTTTGCGCTGATTGTCCTGATCTGGTTCTTGATGTACCGCACGAAGTTTGGAATCTACGTGCGTGTCGTTGGAGAAAATGAGGACTCGGCGAAAAGCCTTGGATTGAATACGAACAAATATCGTTATCTGGCAGTGCTGCTTGGCTCCTTCTTCTGCGCGCTGGCAGGAATCAATCTGGCACTGGAGCGCATGACGATTTTTACAAACAATATGACGGCAGGACGTGGATTTATCGCGATTGCGGCCATCTACTGCGGAAGGGGAGACCCGCTTTCCTCTTCTGTGTATGCCGTGATCTTCGGCTTGGCGAGAGCCCTCTCCGTAAATCTAAGCCTGCATGCCGGGGCGGCTGCCGCTGTATTTGACGTCATTCCATATGTAGTCATGACGGTGGTATTGACTGTGGTATCTATCGTGAAATATCGAAATCATAAAGTGCGTGGGGTATAAGATATGAGAAAGAGTGCTTTGATTATAGTAGATATGGTTCGGGACTTTACTGACCCCGAGGGACTGGTCTACTATCCTGAAAATAGAAATATCCTGAAAAATATTCAGGAGGTGCTGGAGGCGGCGAGGAAACGGGATCTTCTCGTAATCTTCCTCCAGCATCGGAACCGCAGGGGAAAGATTGACCGAAAGGCGGCCTCCATGCGGCCAAACTGCATCGAGGGGACATTCGGGGTAGAAATCGACCCCCTTCTGACTGTGGACGAGGAAAAGGATTATGTGATTCCGAAGAGGAGGTACAGCGGCTTTTTTGGCACCGATCTGGATCTGGTACTGCGGGAGAACGGCATCGAAAATACGATTATCGTGGGAACGAAAACAAATTGCTGCATCCGTGCCACCGTAACCGATGCATTTTATCTGGACTACACGCCCTATGTCATCAGGGAGTGCGTGGCTACGAATGACCAAGTGGTCAATGAAGTGCATTTGACGGATATTGACAAGTATCTGGGACATGTCATTGACATGGAGAAGTTCCGGGAGATGCTGGAGAAGGAAGAGTTATAAAATAGGTTATATTGCTGCCATTGGTACGAACATTAGGAGGGTTGCTAAGGAATGAGTATAGGGAAAACAGATGTGCTGACAAGTGGATATGTCAGCATGGATCATATTATTAGAATCGCTTCGCCGGCGCGCATTGGGTTCACCTCTCTCGTTGAGAATCAATCCAATGTGGACATCAACTATGGCGGATGCTCCGTCAATATTGCCTATGCGCTGTGCAAGCTCGGCATGCGCGCCCTGCCAATCCTTCGGGTTGGCGAGGATTTTGCCTCCAATGGGTTCAAGCAGTTCCTGATGGATGGAAATGTTCCCCTGGACGGCATCACGGAGATTCCCAATGAAAAGACCAGCGTATGCTATCTGCTCCAGGATAACCATAACGACCACATTACCATTTTCTATCCCGGCGCAATGGATGAAAAGTATGCCGCGCCAATGAGGGATGAGATGTTTGAAAATGTGCGACTTGGGGTGATCACGGTAGCACCGCAGAAGGATAACCGGGAATTTTTCCAGAAGTGCAAGAAACATAACATTCCCATCGTGTTTGGGATGAAAGATGATTTTGATGCCTTTCCCGAGGAATTTTTAAAGACATTGCTGACGGAAAGCGAAATCATTTTTTCAAATGAGGTGGAGCGAAAGATTATGGAGGAACTTCTTGGGATGAAAGACATCCAAGAGCTGTTCCGGATCGGGAAGGCGAATATCATTGTGACGACCTTGGGGAAAGACGGAAGTCTGTGCTATATCCGCGAGGGGGACAGGGTTCGCCAGGAAAAAATCGGAATCTGCCAGGTGGAGCATGTGGTGGATGCCACTGGATCCGGCGATGGCTATATGGCAGGGTTTATCTATGGCTATCTGAATGGCCGGGATCCGAAAAACTGCTGCGAGCTGGGAAGCGCGCTGTCCCATTTTGTACTGCAAAAAGAGGGATGCTGCTCCAATATCCCGACGGAGCAGGAGCTTCTTGCCAAGGCGGAGGAGTATAGGGCGATATAAAGGTTACGGTTCACGGCTTCGCCGTTCCAATCAACCAAAACACATTAGCCAATGTGTTATACATTGCTAATGCGTGCGATTTGTGTAAAAAACAGATAGACAATGGCATGCGTGCTGTTGCAGAAATGAGGATGAGCATGAGTACTTTGTATATGGGCGCTGACAGAGAGACAGTGTCAAAATATGTGTTATTTTCTGGGGATCCGTGGCGGGTGGAAGTCATCAAGAATTATCTGGATGACCCGAAAAAAGTTGCCTTTAAAAGAGAGTTCAATACGTATACAGGAACATATAAGGGCGTGGAAATCACGGTGACCTCTACGGGAATCGGGGCCCCGTCAGCGGCCATTGCCATGGAGGAAATGTATGAGGCGGGCATGGAAGTCGCCGTCCGCATGGGGACGGTGATGTCCATGCAGGACGATATGCTGGGGCATTTTATGATTCCATTGGCGGCCATGAGGCGGGAAAGCACCAGCCAGACGTATGTGGACTTGAGTTATCCGGCAGTTGCAGATTTTGAACTGGTCAATGTGATGAATGAGACGGTTGCGGCGATGGGCAAGCGGTACGCAAACGGTCTGAACTGCACGATGGATGGATTCTACAGCTGCATGCACGATTCCAAATTCTCCAAGGAGTGGGGACGGGACATGTCTGAAACTTTCGAGGAAGTGAAGAAGCTTGGGGTGACCGGAATCGATATGGAATCCTCCTGCATGATGACTCTGGGAAGGCTGATGCATGTAAAAACCTGCGTGCTTACGCTAGTAACCGTTCTGGAAAACTTGAAGGAGACGCTTCAAGGACAGGAGCGGACAGACGCAGAGGATTTATTGTGCAGGACGGCACTGGAGGGGATTTACAACTATCATGTAAAGCATGGGCAGGAATTGTGATTGCACCATGGAATTGACTTTTATATATGGTGGTGCCGCTGAAAGCGGCATGTGAGTTTACTATAAAAAAGGGAGGTATAGACTATGAGCAAAGAATTATTTCAATTACAATCATCTACGATTATCGGTATGGTACACTGCCTTCCGCTGCCTACGACAGCCGGGTTTTCCGGGGATTATCAGAAATTGATCGACCAGGCGGTGCAGGATGCGGTGACGCTGGAAAAGGCGGGAGTGGACGCAGTCATTGTAGAAAATATGGGCGACACGCCATTCTCGGCATTTCTCAATAAAGCCCAGCTGGCCGCTTTGACGGCGGCTGCGACAGCTGTGCGCAATGCGGTGAAAATTCCCATCGGAATTGATGCGGCATTCAACGACTGCGAGGCGGACATTGCCATTGCCGCAGTGTCAGGGGCATCCTTCATCCGGGTTCCGGTCTTTGTGGATACCGTGTGTACCACGGATGGGGTCATTCATCCCTGTGCGAAGAAATGCATGGAATTTCGGAAACAGATGGGCGTGGAACATGTGAAAATTCTGGCGGACGTTCAGGTAAAGCATGCGCACATGTTGCTTCCCTATATCACCATTGAGCAGTCCGCATGCGAGGCGGCAGACAATGGCGCAGACGGGATTATCGTTACCGGAACTCAGATTGGTGAGGAGACGCCCCTTGACCTGATTAAGCGGGTGAAGCAAGTAGTGAAGCTTCCTGTATTTGCCGGAAGTGGCGTGAAGGCAGAAAACATCAAGGAGCAGATGCAGGTTGCGGATGGCGCAATCATCGGCTCCAGCTTAAAAGAAGGCGGAATACTGACGAATCCTATTGATTATGACTTGGTGAAAAAAGTATTGAATGGATTAAAGTGTGATAAGAATTTCTAAATTGCTCACGCCAGTGGGCGTTTCGCAAAGAAATTCTAAGTATCACACTGGAAGAACGCAAAAACAGCGTTCTTCTCACAGATTGTTTGTGCCAGCACAGAGAAGCTGGGCTTCGTGGCTGGCATGACTGGAAGTGTGACTAAAATCGCAAGAGCGGCAGCGGCAAGCGTGCTTGCCAGCTGACATCCCTGCGATGGACATCATGAGCAAGAAGCGAAGC
>CATKZA010000019.1 GCA_949841235.1 uncultured Clostridiaceae bacterium | reverse complement strand
AGCCTGGGCAGTATACTTGGCGCCGTTGTGGCACAGGATGATGGAACCGTTGCCTAGATGCTTGTGGTTAAGCACGGTGTCAATGATAGAATCTACCCCGTAATCCTTCCAATCCAGGCTATCTACACATGTCAGCAAAAGGAAGAACAGATTCAGCGCCTCTCTCAATGCAAAAAAAGAGGATATGCACTCAGGCATATCCTCCTTTTTTTGCAGTATAGGAAATTGTTTGAAGTGTACAAACTAGTGCTGTCCGCAATCGTGTCCGTCGTCAATCATTTTTACTTTGGTAACGGAGAGACCGGCATCAGCCTTTACGATGACATCGCCCAGACCAATGTTGTCATGTGCATTGTTATGGTAGCTGTAGCGAATCTTCAACTTTGTAGAACCATCGCCGGACTCCAGCTTTCCATTAGAACCCACATACTCCACAGGCAGGTTGAATGTCAGAACCAATACCTGCTTACCTGCATGATGATTATCTGTAGCGGCATGCTTCGCATCGCACTGAATGCGGTAATCGCCCCGGCCTGTCTCGGGCTTCTGATGAATTCTTGCGGTTGCCGTGTAGCAATCATCCCCGCTCGCCATGTATACGCCTTCCACTAATTCCTCGTTTGCAGTTACAATCGGGCTTTCATATGACTTTTTCATTATCAACCTCCTTTATAACCCTACGTCTACTTTGCTATATATTATTATAGCCCATGAAAGTGTGGATTGCAACATGAAATGAAGGTTTTTCTTCCTAAATTTGGCATTTTTTGGTTACTATTCACAGTTACGATGCAGCATATTTTAGCAACAGTTCAGCCTTTCGTAAAATTCGAGGATTTTTGATACGATTTTCATCAAAAATACGAGTTGCGCAGTGCCATTTTGCACGTTTTTTGTGCAAAATGTGTACATCAACAGTGTTTTCAGCACTGTTATGTAACTATGAAGCCGTAAGGCTGAATAGTTACATATTTTAGGAAATCTATGTCTGGGAGTATATAATTTTTGTTTATTTCATGGTAAAATAAATACTGACGCATGGATAATTCGAGGAGGTGGCGTATGGGAGCGAATGTGCCGGAGATTGATTTCGTGATTCTCTGGGTGGATGGCAGCGATCCTGCCTGGAGGGAGGAGAAGTCCCGCTATGAGGGTGGACAGATTTCCGATGACAGGGAGGAGAGATATCGGGACTGGGAAAATCTCAAATATTGGTTTCGGGGAGTGGAGAAATTTGCGCCCTGGGTTCGGAAAATTCATTTCGTCACCTGGGGGCATCTGCCCATCTGGCTGCGACAGGAACATCCCAGACTGCACATCGTCTGCCATGAGGATTTTATCCCCGAAGAATGTCTGCCCACCTTCAACTGCAATGCCATTGAGGTGAATATCCACCGCATTTCCGGACTTTCCGAGCAGTTTGTATATTTTAATGACGACATGTTTCTGATTCGGGATGTCCGGCCGGAGGACTTTTTCCGTCAGGGAAAGCCCTGCGATATGCTGGCGCTGCAGCCTGTGGTAGCCAACACTGCCAGCCCCATGATGCCCTATCTCTTTCTGAACAATGCCATGGTGCTTTCCAAGTATTTTGACAAGCGGGAAAATATGAGGAGGCAGCCGGGGAAGTATTGGAAATTGGGCTATCCCCTCCTTTATTTCGGATATAATTTTTTGGAAATATGCTTCCCTCTCTTTACGGGATTCTACACCGTGCATGGGCCTTCGCCCCTCTGCAAGAATACCTTTGAGAAGATCTGGGAGCTGGAGGGGGAACTTTTGCACCAGACAAGCTGCCACCGCTTTCGGCAGAGGGGAGATGTGAATCAATATCTCTTTCGAGAGTGGCAGAAGTTATCAGGTCAGTTCGTTGCCAGGAACATTACCAGAGATTTTGGGTATTTCAATGTGGGAAGCCATAATGAGAAGTTGGTGCGGGTCATCTGCGGACAGAGAAAGAGCAGTATCTGCATCAACGATGCAAATACTGCCATTGATTTCGAGGGGGCAAAGAGGGAAATCTGCCAGGCATTCCAGGAGATCTTTCCAGAAAAATCCTCTTTTGAGAATTGAATTTTTTGCGTCAATGGTGTTCAATGGTGATCTCTCCCAGCACGTATCCTTTCTGGCCTTGGTCGAAACTGTCGTTGGCAAGGAGAAGGCTTTCGCCGTTTTCCGAGTCTGACAGGGAGAACAATAGGGTATATTCTCCGGATTCATATTGGAAGGGATTGATTTCAAAGGGGAGTGTGGCGGTCTCCCTCGGCGACCAGCGGCAGGGCTGGTATTCCGATGATTTTTCCTGAACGGAAAGAAGGGTTGCCTTCTTTCCGTCTTTTTTGCTGACCATATAAATATGGGCTTTTTTTTCGTGGTACAGATTGGAGAATCCCACATTTTTTATCGTCACGGAACCTCGGGCGTTTCTTTTCTGGTAGGGCTTATAGTGCAGGGTGGTGTCCTGTAGCACGAACCGGGAGCCAAGATGTCTGGAAATGTAATCGTAGGTGCTCATGCCATGATAGAGGGAGTCCTTTCCGGCATAGGGGGTCTCTTTCCATTTTTGAATCACCTTTTCGTCATAAATATGGTTCAGGTAGGATACCCGCATGGCGCGCAAGTCAGCGATTGCCCTTTTTCCGTCATTGTAGGGATTATCATTTACCGCTTCCCCGCCATTGGGAACTTGCAGGCAAAGGGTCTTTTGAAAGGCAATTTCCTCCTTTCGGATTTTCTTTCCTTCCTTTTTGGAGGCGGCAATGTCTGCCTGGTGGTATGTCCCTACATCGGACAGGGAGCCCAGCATGCCATCGTTGAACAATCCCAGCCTGTGGGTCAGCTGCTCTTTGCTGATTCCATAACTCTCATAGCGGTCAGGGTGCTGCTCCAGCTCCTCCATGATATTTCGATAATGGCTTGGCGTGCGCACTGCCAGATAGATGGATTCCTCTGTCACGCTGGCATAGTGGAGGAGCAAGTCTGTCATATCCTCCACTGCCAGATGCCTGGATGTGTGCATTTCCCCCCAGCTTCCCACGAAGATACCCTGGGTGGTGTGTATGATTTGGTGAAATGGATTGAATGCCTGGCTGGCCTGTTCCATATGTCTTTTAATCATGGAGAGAGTCTGGGGCTCGCTCTCCATGCCTTTTCCGTCCCAGTCGTAGAGGAAGCGGAGGATGACCTTCGCTTTTGTTTTCTGGAAATTGGCCAGTACCTTCCTGATATTCTCTTTTGCGGCGGCATCTAGATCCCGCTCCCTGTAGGAGGAGAGGTTGAATTCCAGAAGGGCCAGGCGGTAGGGATTGCCCTCCTCATCCTTTTCCCGGATGTACAGATGCCAGTCATCAATGGGGGTATCTGGCTCCAGGCGATAGGCATAGAGCTGATACCAGCCAGATTCGGGAGTGTTTAGCAAGTCCCTGGTTTCCGTCTGCTTTCTGGGGGATAGTTTGACTTGGGCGTATCGGGTAATCATGTCATGCAAGATAATCCCTCCTGCTGTGAGAAGTATTGCGAGTATGAGCAGTAAACTGGTTATAAGTGCCTTTTTTGCTTTCAAGATGTCATCCGTCCCTTTCGCTTCCTGTTTCGTATATATACGTTCATGGTGCTGAATACCATGATAAACATATATAAAATGGGTTCAATGATTCCAAAGTGCATGCTTTTTCCGCCCTCCCTGGCATGCATTACCGCAGGGGTTTCCTGGATGTTGAAGCCCAGAAGGGACATCTGCACGATCATATTGGCATCAGGGTAATTGGTGTCGAAATTATCAAAGTGGGAGTAGTACCGAAATACTTTTTGGTTCATTCCCTGCAATCCGGAGGTGGGGTCAGTGACGGTCATTTTGCTGGTCGCTTTGATAAATCGGCGAAAGAAGCGGATGGCAATTTTTTTTGCCCGGGATATGGCAAAGCTCTGGCTGTCTTTGTGGAATCTGGTGCCGATGACCAAATCCGGCTTGTTTTCTTCCTTAGTGAGCAGCCGATATATCTGGGCAATATTGCAGACATCATGCTGTCCGTCGCTGTCAATCTGGATCAGATACTGGTAGTTTTCTGCCACGGCATATTTGTAACCTGTTTGCAATGCCGCGCCGTATCCCAGATTGTAGGGATGGTGAATCATGGGAATCCCCATATCCTGCACGATGGAGGGGGTGGCATCGGAGGAGGCATCGTTGATTACCACCACGTCGGCAAGTTCCAAAACAGAAGAATCCTTCAGCTTTTGCAGGAATGTGCCGATGCTTGCCTCTTCATTGTAGGCGGGAAGGATAATTAACAGGTCTTTTTTCATCGTTCTTAGACCCCCTTTCAATGATCTATGCTGTATTAGGTTTTGAGAAGGGCAAGGAAAGCATCCATGTCCTTCTGGTGCCGCAAATCCTTGGCGGCGCTGGCTTCCTCGAATGCCTTGATTCTCTCCGGCTGTTGCAGCAGTTCCTCTATGCTGTCCGCAATGTTTTCCGCTGACAGGGGGATGAGGATCCCGTTCTCTCCCGGAACAATCTGTTCCCGGTTGCCGGTGCAGTCGGAGGCGATAATGGCCTTACCCAGAACCTGCGCCTCCTCGATGGCAATGCTCTTTCCCTCGAAGCGGGTGGCGTGAATGTACAAGTCTGCTTTCCTGATATAGGGATAGGGATTCTGCTTGCTGCCCAGAAGGATAAAATGTCCCTCCAGCCCCGCATCCCGTATCTGGGCGCGCAGTTCCCGCTCCAGAGAACCCTCCCCCAGGATGAACCAATCCACATCCACTCCCCGGTCCCGCAATAGCCCTAGGGCGGGAATGGCAATGTCATATCCCTTCTGGTAATTCAGTCTGCCCACGGTGAGCAGTTTGTATGTAGCCCTGCTGGCGAGAAAGGGAGAATCTGCCGGGATATCATCTCGGCTTAGTTCCCTGATTCGATCCACGTCAATAATATTGCGGAAGAGGGCGAGCTTTTCCCGATGTTTTGGATAAACGCGGAGGAAGCTTTCCCCCGCCTCCTCCGACACGGAGAATATCCGGTCGATCTGATCGTAGGCATCCAGATCCAGGGAGGCGTTGTATCCCGCCTTCTGGTAGTCTATATGGACAAAAGAGGCCTTTTTCCTCGCTCTGACCGCATCTGCCACAAAATAGGTGCTGGCTCCTTCCAGGTAAGCCACTGCCAAGTCATATTCCTGGTCGGGGGCGGGTGTGCCCCGGGAGATGACCCGCCACAGCAATTTATCCAGACGGATTTTATCTTTCATTTGCATTCTCAGGTTCCGGATCAGATATCCCAGGAGGGAAAAGCCCCGGAGCCGATAGAAGAAGCATTTTGCCGTAGTGCCAATCAGTGCCAGCTGTCCCCCGGGGGATAGGACGGATCGGGCCTTGGGATGCTTGTTCAGAATATGCACATGCTCCGGCACTTCCTGGAACATCTCCCCCCGGTTTACCAGAGACAGCAGGGAAATTTGGTATTCTTCCCGGGGCAGGGCATTCATCAGGGCGATCAGCGCCCGCTCGGCTCCGGCTCTGCCCATGGTATTCATGACGAATAATATTGTTTTCATGGCTCTGTGCCTTCCCCTTTCAACGATAATTGCTGGATTTGTTCCTTCAACTCTTGGATTTGCCTGTTTTGCAGGGCAATCTGGGATGCCAGTTCCTTGTTTTTCTTGGTGAGGATGGACAGGGACTTGAAGCATTGGAATAGAATCACGTAAAGCATGATAATGGCAATGGCGAATATGATTGCCGGGGGATACTCCGTATTAAATAGGTTGGATAGGATATAGGTCAGTTGGGGAAAGATGCCGCCCACGATGATCAGGACGCAGGGAAGCACCCAGAGCAGTGCATGGGATTCCGTAATCTTCTTCTGGATGGCCGCCAGCAGTACCGCCCATAAAAGCAATGCCCCCAGAGTGATGATGGTAATCTGTACAATCAGTGTCATGCCCGTTTCCTCCTCTTCTTATTCTTGCTTGACTGCTGCTCCTCCTCCGGCGAGGCATCCGTGGGATAGACTTTGCTGTCCGGCATCCTTTCGTGCCTGGAGGGAATCAATTCTCCTTGGCAGAAAATATGCTCATCCAGGTTCCGCTCCACCCACCGCAGTCGGAAGTAGGCCACCGTCCATCCGCAGAAGGCTCCCACGAAGGTGCCGATGCCGGACCAGATGGGCTGAAAATCCCTGGCAAAGTAGCTGATGACCCCGGTTACGATCAGGAAGGTCAGAGTGGTCATGGCAGATCCCGTGGTGTCGTTAAAGTAGTACAGGAAGATGATGCATGAATACAGCAGGAAGATGACAAAATATCCCGCCGCCAGACAGGGGTAGATCTCCGTAATCTGCCCGGCAAAGCCAAACATGGGCAGAAATACCATGCACAGCAGGTAGATGATGACAGAGATGGTAAACTGGTTTCTCACCACGTCCATCAACTGGTAGGACATCAGGGAGAACATGCGGTTCTTTGCCTTGACGATATCGATGAGCCGACCGCCGATGACTGCCTCGGAGTATGCCTTGTACCGCTCGTGGAAGTGGAGCTCAATCTGGGTTATCAAAATCACGCTGGCGGAGATATTGGTAAACATGGCAATGCAGGTGGCCATATCGTAGGGAGGATAGCATACGTAGGTATTTTTTACCACGATGTGGTCCTCCATGGTCCAGAAGATGAAATTGTGGATATACATGCCCAAGGTGTACAGCAGGTTGGTGACGGACAGTTTCCAATAGGTTTTGAAATAGGCCAGGAAGTCAAAATACCGTTTATTATTTCCCTGGAAATATCCCTTGATATAGGCGCATTCGCACACTGCTATGGTGCAGAAGCCGATGGCGATGGACAGCAGCATGGAATATCCGGTCTCTGCCCGCAATACTTTTACCAGGAGCAGGGCCAGCAATACCGTCACGGTGATGCCGATGGCGAAGAACAGGGAAATCTTGCCGTAGTCCTTGGTGATGGACAGGAATAGCATAGAATAAAATGTCAGGCACAGGCCAATATAGGCCATATAGCAGGTAAATACATAGATGGATCCAATCCCTCCCACGAAATGTGCGTAGAGGTAGAAGGGAATGCCCACTGCGCTGCTGAAAGCGAGGTTCAGAAACAGTCCTCCGTAAAAGCAGGGGAGGATGGCATCGTACCGCTCCTCGAAAATCCTGTCCGTGATGTACCGGGATATCACCGAATTGAAGGGGGAGGTGGTCAGCAGGCCGAATATGAATATATACAGGACGCTGCTGGAAAATAAAACCCTGTTGGCGTAAATTACTTTGCTGTAATCCAGTAAGTTATACATGACTAAAATGCCGCCTATAATTAAGAACATGGGGGCAACGGTGGTCATGGTACTGAGAATCATGCCAAATGCAGTAGATGATATGGTTTTCCTCTCAAATGATTTATGTATAGTTTTTCCTAAACTAGCCATGAAATTCCTTCTTTCACTATATGGTGGTGCCGCAGAAAGCGGCATGTCAGTTTCAGTGCCGTGAACAGTATCCTATAAGGGAAGGCCGGAAATGTCAGCTTTGCCGGGAAGCCTCTAAGGGAACGCCGGAAATATCAGCCATCTTCTGGTACAGTCCCTGATAGGTTTCCTTCATCTGGGACAGCTGGTATTTTGCCATGAGCCGCTGGTATCCAATCTCCCCCATCTGCTTTGCCGTCTCCCGGTCCCTCGCCAGCCGAACCATGGCATCGGCAAGTCCTGCTACGGACATGGTGTCTGTCACGATGCCGGCGATGCCCAGAGCGTCATCGCCTTCGCCATAGATCAGCCCCTCGCAATTTCCTACATTGGTGGCGATGGCGGGGCATTTTGCGGCAAATCCCTCCAGGATGGTCAGGGGCTGCCCCTCGCTGATGCTGGATAGCACGGTGGCATCCATTCTGCCCAGATATTGGGTGACATCTATCCTCCCTGTGAAAATCAGGTCCTTTGGCTGGAGGGATTCCACCAGGGCAAAGACTTCTTTTGCGTAGGGGTCTTCCTCCTCCCAGGGTCCCATGATCCACAGTTTCAGGGAAGGTTCCCGCTGTTTTGCGTAGTAGTAGGCATTGATCAGAGTCTTGACATCCTTGATGGGGGCGATGCGCAGAACGGCTCCGATATTGAAAAAGTCCTCGTCCCCCTCCTGCTTGCCGGGGATATTGGCGAACCGCTCCGGGTCAATGCCGTTGGGGGTCACCATGGTCTTTTCCTCCGGGCAGCCCAGTTCCAGCTGCAGGCTTCTGGCATATTCAAAGAGGGAGGTGACCTGGTTGGCCTGGTGGTAGGCGCAGTTTGACATGGTCTTGAAATAATTGATCCAGATATTCTTGTACACGCCCTGCACCCAGTTTGCCTTGATAATGTCCTCCTCCCGCTCTCTGGAGTAGATGCCGTGCTCCGAAATCAGCAGGGTGCTGTCCTCGTACAGCATCTTTGCCATGCTGCCCAGAATGCCCGCATATCCCGTAGCCACGCAGTGGTATAAATCCGCCTGGGGAAGAGGGGTACGCAGGCAGAGGAACAGGGGCAGGTACATGGAGCGCAGGGACCATAGGAAATCGGAGAATGTGACATTCTCATAACTTCGCTGATATAGCTCCATAGCCATCAGCAGGAAGTCATTGCCCATGAGCAGGTCATTGATGGAGAACTTCTGGGTGTGGAAAAATTGAAACACTCCTTTCCAGTCGATGTCCTCATTCAGCACCAGGCTTCTCAGTGCCTGAAAATCCTGCTTTTTAAGCCGGAGCTTCCGCCGCTTCTTCTTTGCCCCTACCCAGTCCACATCCTGCACATAGATTTCATTGATCTCGCTGACGTTTTCCGGCATTTCGTAGACAAACTTCCCCCGCAGGCTGCGGTCGGCCACAATCGTCAAGATGGAAAAATCCACCTGGGGAAACTGCTTGATCAGGCTGTGCACCCAGCTGGAAACGCCGCCCACCACGTAGGGGTAGCAGCCCTCCACAACAATACAAACTTTCATGACGCTCCTCCTTATCATTTATTAGGAAACTTTGCACCCATTTTACTGTATAGGAAATTGCTCGGATTTGCAAAGCGAAGAACGCTGGTTTTGCGTTCTTCTAGATGCTTTTCTTTAAGCATCTTGGTGCTAATCGTAGCTTTGCTTGGCGAGGCTTTTTCGAGCCTAGCAAAACTTTGCACCTTTTTTATTCTGTGGCGCCTGTGGCCTGCAAATGAATCACCACGTCCTTGTGGTTGGTGGTAATCAGATAGCGGTCCTTTTCGATTTTCTTATAGGTTCCCCCTTCCACGGAAGTCACTTCCTCATTGGTCAGAGTCAGGATAAAGTCTGCCTCCTTGTCAAAATTGGTGAGGGAGAGGTTGATGATGTCATTCTGCCGGAAGGAGACATATTTTATGGTGAGGAACTGCCTGGCTTTCTGGTCCGCCTCGGAGATGGTGGTCTGGGTGAAGCATTCCCGAAATTCCTTCCAGTAGGTGGTGAGGTAGCGGGCGAGATCCTTGGAGCGCCTCGTCCAGTCATCCCCTTCATCCTCGGGGTAAAATATTTTCTTGAAATCTATGACCGTGGTGCTGTAGCCCAGAGCCGTCTCCATGCTGCGCAGATAGATGTCCTCCCGATCCTTGTGGGAAAATCCATCGATGGTCTTTGTCAGGCACAGGGTGTTGAAGTCGTAGAAGGAAATGATTTTGTGGTTATAGTCCTTCTTTGGCAGTACCAGGGTCTGGATGTCTTTCAGGATGGAATTCTCCTTATGCAGGTACTTGCTGTATATATTTTCCGGCATATTTCCCGGATAAAAGCTGGTGAAGGCGTAATTTGGCACCCTGTCTTTGAGATTTTTCTTGTCATATTCCAATTTCTTATAGAAGAAGGGCATGCCAGCCATTTGGGTGCCGGAAATTCCCAGTTCCCCCGAAATTTTCTCCGTCTGCCGAAAGAAATAGTCGATGCTCCCTTCCAATGTATCATTTTTGGAATTGCTGTATTCAAGTTTGGGTGCGATCATGCCTGTCAATTTGTCGCCGGTATTTGACAGAGTGGAGACTAAGTCCGGCCACAGCACGTCCGTTGACAGGCTTCTGCTGGTGTGGTAATAGTTCTTTTTGATATCCCCCAGATTCTCATCGGAGAGATAGGGAAAACTTTCCGTCACCACGCTCTGGGCATTGACCACGGGGTAGAGGAAACTGTTGTTGGCATCCGCCCACATGGCCGTATACATGCCCAAGGCGGTGTGATCCCTGAAAAAATCCCAGTTCACTCCGAAGATGAAGCTGTTTTCATATTGGTTCCTCCAGATGATGGGGGGGAGGTCCTCATTTTTGATGTTCTCTTTCTTCTGCTCCTTTAGCCTTCCCACCATGTATTTTTTCGTGCCACCCTTCAAATAGAAATAAGGAATGGTTTTTTTCAACTTCGTGTAATTTGTCTTTCCACCCAGCAGAAAGCCCTCATACAAGGTCACGCCGTCTGTCTTGCAGGTATCCGGGCTGATTTCCCGAATGCCCAGGAGATTTCTGAGAATGCTGGAACTGCGCAGAATATCAGTGTCCGGCAGCTGGGTCATGATGATGTGGATGCCCAAGTCTGCCACATGTTTCAGGATTTTGTTGTGCTGCGGCGGGGTTATCATCTCATCTGTCACAATCAATAGCTTGCAGTTGGCGGAAAAGGTGTCGTCGAATTCTTCCAGGGTGGAGAAGCGGCAGAATTCCCGCTTGATATAGACGCACCATTCCATAGCACTCATCACGTCGTTGGATGTCTCGTCGCCGATGATGGCGGTGGTGTAGGTGGACTTTTTGTTCAGGTGTTCTTCCAGGATGGTCTTGGCCGCAGATAATTTCGTGTTGGCTTTCCGGGTCTCGTTGGTGGTAGCCCGGGTGGTAAATTTCACAGCCACGTTGGAAAACTGGAATAAAAAAAGTATTGCCACCATGGTGATGGACATGGTAATGAAGCTGGATCTCGATATCGTCACTGGGAACGCCTCCTTTCTGGCTTGCTGCCGAATATGTTCCGGC
>CATKZA010000018.1 GCA_949841235.1 uncultured Clostridiaceae bacterium | reverse complement strand
AAGAAAGCATTCGCAAATGAGATCAAAATGCTGGCGCAGTTTATACACAACCAGTCCATCGTTACGGTATACGACGGCTTCTCTGCCAATGATACCTATTACATGGCGATGGAATATCTGCCGGGCAAAAGTTTGGGAAGGATTATGAGGGAGCGTAAGCGCAGACCTTTTTCAGTGAATCATTGGAGAAAGATTATGGCTTCCGTGCTGGACGGGCTGGGTTGTCTGCATGGAAGGAAGATGCTGCATGGGGACATCTCTCCGGGAAATATCATTTATACTGATTCTGGGGAGGCTAAATTGCTTGATTTGGGTTCTGCCCGAAAATGGGGAGATGAGGAAAAAAAGCAACTGACATCGTTTTTAAAGCCTGACTTTGCCTCGCCGGAGCAGTATATGTTGGCGGGCACGGGTAGGTTCGGCGCAGAGGGTCCTTGGTCGGATATATACTCCCTGGGAGCAACAATGTACTATTGCCTTACGGGCAGAAAGCCACCTGGCGTTTTGGAGCGGTTGGAAGGGGAAGGGAATCGAATGGCCTTCACTGCCAGGGATAGGCTAAGGATTCCAGCCCAATGGCGAAAGATGATTATCGCCTGCATGGAGTTGGACAGGAAGAAGCGTCTCCAGAGCGTGGAAGAGATTAGAGAGTTGTTTGCCCCGCAATAAAGATAAACGGTTTGTGAATAGTGGCGATCAAAAGGCGAACATAGGAAGAACTTATCGGATTGGAAGCGAGTGATTAGGTGGCGCTTGGAAGAAACCATCAGATGGAGAAGCAAATGATGTTTGCATAGTCAGTGTTGATAAGCACTGCTATGTACCTATGAAGCCATAAGGCTGAATGGCTACGTGTTTGAAGGGAGTCAGGCAGAAGGGAGCGTGATGCAGTTGGAGAGACAGGGGATGAAGTGGCAGATTGCCTTGGGAGCGGCACTCTTGGCAGTGTTGATTGGGAGCATGTTTCTTCCTTTATTCAAGGTCACTGGGGAGCGGTATATTTCTGCCGCCATGAAAGCCAATACCCATGCAGAGGAAGAGGATCTAGATGCGGCGAAGAAGGCAGGGACGGAAGAAGTGACGGACCAATACCAGAAAAATACCAGCAAGCGCAAGGAAAAGGCGAAGGAATTTGATAAGAAAATAGATGAAAAGTCTGATCGGATTTCTGGCATCCATTTCATCCGATGGGCCTTTTCCTCAGGGAAAGAGTATGATTTTCCCGGTGCAGTCTATGTCGAAAAGAAGGATATTAAGAAAAGCGGCGTAACGAAGATATTTCGCATCATGGCCATGCTATTGCTTCTGCCCATTCTGGTGGGGGCGGCAAACTTGGTATTTATGCTGGTGCGGAGAAAGACCTATCCTGTCTGGCTTCTGATTTCGGGATTGATGGAGGTGGCATGCCAGGGCATCTTCTGGCTCGTGATGCCGGGAATGATCTGGGACAAGATTTCGGCATATATCAAGTGCTTTACCTTGATTGGGGAAAAGACGCTGCTCATCAAGGGAACGGGAAAATGCGCCATTCAGTCCATGATGGTAGAATTTATGTCCTCGGAAATCTATGTGGGACTGGGGGTCGCTGGTGCATTGCTTCTTTGCGCTATTCTATTTATGACGGCGTGCAGACCTGACCGCATGTCCCCAAATGCTCCGGCTAAGGGAGTCTTTCAGCAGGGAGAGTGGGATGTGGGCGGCCCGGTGTTGGATTTGTCGGAGCAGTGGGATGATTTTATGAAAACGAATCAGGCTATGGATAGCTTTGGCAATCAGGCAGCGGCAGAGGAAGCATTCTTGACAGGCTATGTAAAGCCCGGCGGCGTACTCTATGGCATTCATGGGGAATATCAGGGCTGCCGGCTGGAGATTCAGCAGGGGGAAGAGATTGTTTTGGGGAGAGATCCACAGTATTGCGGGCTGGTATTTTCCAATAGGAAGGTAAGCCGAAGGCATTGCGGGATTCGTTATGACGGAGATACGGGGAACTATCAGGTAATCGACTACTCCTCCAACGGAACTACATTTGCCGATGGGAGCATGGCAAAGGCGGGAACATATATCTCGGTACCCGCCGGAACCATATTGAATATGGCAAAGGGTGCCGAGCAGATACGGCTGGGAAGGGGGACTGTACAGTAATGCTGCAGGTAGCAATCTGTGATGACGAGAGAACCCACCGGGAGGAAATACGGGAGATGGTGCTGCATGGGCTTTTTGCCCATGATGAGGTGGCATTTGACATTTACGAGTCTGGCACGCAGCTGGTAGAGGAAATCGAACGCAAGAATTTTCACAGCGAATTGCTTTTTCTTGATATTCATATGCCCGAAAAGGATGGGCTGGAGGTTGCCGCCTATATTCGGGAAAGGGAATTGGATGTGGATATTTTTTTTGTCACGGTCTCTGCAGAGCATGTGTTCGATGGGTATACATACAATGCATTTTCCTATCTGCTCAAGCCGGTGGATGTGAGAAGGATGGAGGAGGAGCTGGGAAGGTACGTGACAAAGAAATATGCCGTATCCAAGTGTCTCCATGTTATCATCAATAACCGCCAAGAGAGAATCCTGCTGGATCAAGTATATTATTTTGAGGGAGATGGCAGGAAAATCCGCATCTGCCAGAATGGGGAGGAGCAGTCATTCTACGCTCGGATGGGGGAGTTGGAGGAAAAACTGCGGGAGCAGGATTTCGTTCGGTGCCACCAAAGTTATCTGGTGAACGGAAAATATGTTACCCGGATGGCGGGGAGCAAGTTATATCTGGCGGGTGAAGAGCTTCCAGTGAGCAGAAAATATATGGAGCAGACGAGACAATTTGTTCGGCAGAGAATGCTTCGGAATGGAGAAAGAGATGGAATCAATAAATGATATGTCCACCATGTGGGTTACCAGCAGTCTGGCCATGTCCCAGGAGACCGAGGGTGGGTTGATTTGCATACGAGGGGACGAGATTGGCAGGCGGTTTTCTCTGCCCTGTGACGAGAATGTGGTGCTGGGGCGGGATGCCACCGCCTGTGACTGGGCGGTGAGGGATGCCCAGGTTAGCAGAAAGCACTGCGTGATTGCTTATGTGGGGGCAATGAAGAAGTATCGGGTAGTAGACTGCTCGAAGAATGGGACATATTTGGGGAAGGGGGAACGACTGGAGAAAGGAAAGGAGTATTTCCTTTCTTCGGGGGAAGAACTGTATCTGGGAAATAAGAACCATCTTTTTAAGTTAAGTTAATATGCAAAGCGATGAAAGGAGAATTAGGCATGTTTTGTACTCAATGTGGAAATCAGATGCCGGATGGGGCAGCATTCTGCACGCACTGCGGAAAACCGTTGAAGGGGAACGGCGCCTCGGCGGGAGCATCCCGAATGGTAGGAGGAGGCGTTTCAGGAGGAACGTCCCAGATGGCGGGAGGAGGCGTTTCAGGAGGAATGTCTCAGATGCCAGGAGGCGGTGTTTCAGGCGGGGCATCACAGATATCGGGGACAGTGCGGCTGAATACGGTATTTTCTGGGCTGGTCTATGAAAAGACCCGGGGGGCTTATTGGGAATTTGGCATTTGGATCGCAGTGTGTGTGCTGGCCGTTCTGTCTCTGCTGGCGGCAGTGCTGGTGGACGGCGACAGCTTGTTTGACGGCGAGTTTCGCACTTTATGGTTATTTTTATTGATTTTCACCGTGGGATATGGGCTTTTGCTCACCTTTCGGCAAAGAATTGTGGCGATTTACTACGGTGCGGTTGTATTTTTCTTTGGCCTGCTGATTCCGTATTTTAACTGTCAGAAAGAGATTCATTCTGGCTTTTTGGACGAAGTAGACCGGGATACTCCCGCATCCCTCTGGGTGTTGTATGTATTTGCCATCTTGGTCGGAATCGGGCTGATTGCTTGTCTTTCCGTACATATCTTTAGCCGTTTCCATCTGCATATGCCCGTAATGATTCTGGGTGTTGGGATGATGTGCCTTGTGTTGTTGCTGGGCATCTGTAGTTATGTGGTACCGAAGCAGACGTATGTATCTGAATATCGCAAGACTTATTTGAAAGATAATGATGAGGAGGATAGGAGCAGAAATATAGATGATATATCATCAATTATTAAGAGAAGGTATGGGAGTGTGTCCAATGGGCTGGGAACTACGGCTTATGCGGCAACTTGCCTCATAAGCAGCGCCTACCTTCTTCTTTTCTTCCGAGGGGTTCTGGACAATAGGAAGCAGAAAATTGATCTGAGCAGAATATTCGGGCAGGGACAGCAGTATGGTGGCGGACAGCAACTGTATGGGCAAGGCCAGCAGTACGGTGGCGGACAGCAGTTGTATGGGCAAGGCCAGCTATATGGCGGCAGGCAGCAACCATATGGCCAAGGGGAAGCTGCATATAGCGGCAATGCTGTCGCGCCAGGAAATGCTGCAGGAATGATGTCTGGATCCGGCGTGGAACCGCAAATCCAATTCTTAAGCGGTCTATATATGGGAAATTCCATGGGCATTCAGGGGGAGTTCATCATTGGCTCTGCTCCGGGAAAGGCTCATGTAGTGATTCAGGATAGCACAGTGAGTGCACAGCACTGCGTGATTCGCTTTAACAGGAATACAGGCAATTACGAGGTACGAGATTTGTCCAAGAATGGGGTTTACCTGCAAAACGGAGTGAGACTTCAGGCCGGTTCCTATATGGCGTGTGCCAGAGGGAGCATTCTGTATCTGGGAAGCAAGAATTTGCAGATTCGCTTGGTATGATGCTGGGATCAATAGTAGATAGCAATGCGTGCTTTCATGTGATTTGCCATCTGGTGGCTTGACCCGCTAAGCACCGACCGAAGCGGAGCGTAGATGTTTGTTGGATTGCGGCAATTGTGTAGCTATGTAGCAATCCGTAGCATCAGTTGGGTGCAAAATACCTTTTGCCCCCAATATCATTGTGTTTATAGCATGAGAAGGAGGAAGCAAGCATGTATTGCAGGCAATGCGGACAAAAATTAGATTTCGGGGCGGCGTTCTGCCAGAATTGCGGGCAGAAGGTAGTCTCGGCCACAGGGATGGGCGACGCACCCGCAGGAATGGGCGGCACGCCCACTGCGCCTCCGCAGACTGAGGCGAGAGATGGGGAAAAAGGAAGCCGCAAGGTGCTGGAGTTTGCGATTGCAGGGGCAATCTGCCTCTTTTGCCTGGGATGCCTGATGCTGTATCTTCTTTCCGGCTCCAGCAGCGATTCCCCTCGCAAGGAAAGGAAGGAGGAGAAGGAGGCGCGGGCAACGAAGGAACCGGCAAGCATGGCGTTTGACCATGCCAAATATGCTCTCTCCGTAAAGTGTGCGGAGGATATGAGTCAATATCTGCAATGTGCCAATATGGACAAGAAGGATGTGTCATGGTCTGCGGGTTCCAATCAGGTGCAAGTGGGGGAGAATGGCATGGTGGCCATTCAGGACTACAATGTGACATCTACCCTCACTGCCAAGAGCAAGAAAGACGAAAAGGTGCTGGCCACCTGTCAGGTTAGCTCCCTGTCAGAGAAGGAAGATTTTCAATATAAGGTAAATGACTATAATATGGTGCGTCGGGAAGACGAGCAGCGGCAGGACGGCACGGTGCTGGTGCGAAATAAAAATAGCGTGGAGAGCAAGATAGACGTGTATGCTGAGCATATTGCGCCGGGAAAGAGGAAGAAGACGTATCAGTGGAAATCCAGCCTCTTCTATCGCTTGGAGGAAGTGCCGGACAGAAAAGGCGGCGGGGAAATCAATGACTGCCGGATTGCGAGAAAGCAGTTTATCAATGCCCAAAATGGGAATGCCATGGAGTATGAAATCTACTGCCATCCCCGAAAAAACTGCATCAATAAAATTGTGAGCATTGAGCATATGGATGCCACCCTTGAGGTCACGGAGTATTATTATACGAATAGCGGGAAAGTGAATTTCGTCTTTCAGTATAAGACGGAAAATTACCTGCCCACATTTGCCAATCCAGATATTCATGGGGAGCGTTATCTCTACGACCAAGACACCCTGGTTACCTGGAGGCTGGTAAAAGGCCAGAATAAGATTACGAATTATTGCGCCAATGCAGTAGAAAAAAAGCGGCTGAAAAAAGGCGGCTGGGCCAATGTGAAGGAATATGGAAAACTATCTGGCACAAGGAAAAAGAAGTATGACGCGGTGGAAAAGAAAATGCTGAATGCGGCGTACAATACATACAAAAAGGTGGAAGAGTACGAGGGGATCAGCACGATCCGGGGACAGGTATGCGATGCTGGGGATGCGCCTCTGTCCCATGTAAATGTGGAATTATATTCTGATACCTATGACAGCAAGCTATATACCGGGAAGACAAATGATGAGGGATATTACGAGATATTTGTACCTTCCAGAAAGGGAACCTATGAGATGACCTATTCTTTGGAGAATCAGGATGTGGAGGAAAAGATGTATCACGTTGACCTAGATCAGGACATGCTGGGTGCGGATCAGGAAATAGTCCATATGGTGGAAGACCGTTCTGCCGGGAACTATACAGTGCGACTGTACGATGCCACGAAAAATATGGAAGACAGTACCGGAAGCATTGACAATGCGGAATTGGTATTTCGGCGGGGCATCAATAACTATGAAGGGGAATCCAGGCTGTCCATTTACACGGATAACGAGGGATACTGCCATGCAGCCCTTGAGCCGGGCATGTATACGGTGGAAGCTAAACGGGGCGGTTATATGCAGGAATATAGAAATGTATTCTTTGGCCCGGACGATGAGGAGGAAGTGCCAATTCTGCTGACACCGAAGCTCAGAAAAGATGAGATGCGCATCGTACTCACTTGGGGCGATCGGCCAGCAGACGAGGATTCCCACCTCTTTACGCCCGGCCAGGGGCATGCGTGCTATTATGAAAAGGATATTCCGGGGGCGAATCTGGATGTGGATGATACGAATGGATATGGCCCGGAGACGGTGACGATTACGGACTTGGAACAGGGAGTGTACAAATATTATGTGGCAGATTATACCCATTGCTCTAGCAATGAGGTAAGGAGCAGGGAACTGTCGGAGTCCGATGCCACGGTAAGGGTGTATACATACCGAGGGCTGGAAAAGACATTCCATGTGCCAAAGAACCAGAAAGGGGTAATCTGGGAAGTGTTCTCCATACGGAATGGGGAAATCGTGCCGACGCAACGATATTACGATTCCATAGAGGATAAGGAATGGTGTACCAGGAAATATGACACATATTAAGGAATGGCGTGTTGCTTGTTGCTGTGAACCGAAAAGCCATGAATAGTGACAGCGATGCATGGTCGGTACGTGGCAAAACAATAAGGTGATACACGGGTAGATATTAGAAATAGCTGTAAAATACAGTAAGAAAATATAAAATAGAAAGGAAATGGATGATATGAAATATCAGATGAAAGGATGGCAGCTAATCGTGGGATGCCTAGTCTGCCTGGGAATTTTCTTGTCTATGTTCATGCCTAGAATTACCATAACTTCGGGCAGATGGGCAGACTGGAGCATAGGCATACTGGAGGATGCGGCGGATTGGTATCAAGAGAAGACGGAGAGTGAATGGGCCGATTTGATTGGAGACTCTCTGGGAGATAGAAGAGAGGATATCAAGGAGGATGCAGACAAACTCTTTAAAAATAAAAAAATTAACCGCAGTTCTGCACAGTTGATTTTTGCCGGCAAGGAAGGCGTCTATGAATTTCTACAGGATATCACGGGAGAAAGTGAGGGTAAGTTTGATGAGCTTGATGAGAATGAAAAGAAATTAGTGGACGAGATCTATGGAGCATTGCTGTTGCCCCGCATTATGCTTGCCATCATTTACATCCTGCCAATATTGCTCATAGCATTGTATCTTATCACATATTTAAAAGGATGGAAAAAGACCGTGGCTGTGATCAGTACGTGGGTGTATTTCCTGCTGGCGGCTGCTTCCAATTTTGCATGGTATATTTTCATACCATCCATCGGGGGAGGAAGATTGGCAGATGTCCTGAGCAAATCTGCCAAAGAGCTGGACTTTGGCTATTCTATCTTCAAAGGTTCCATTGATGATATGATAACCTCTGGCATTCGCCGCATGCTGGTTTCCTTTACCGGGTTTGGGATTTGGTTTTTTGCGATATGTAGCGTATTGCTTCTGGCATATTCCTTTCTCCTGATGCTGACCAAGGGCATGGCACCCGTCGGCGTATGGGACGAAGGTGGTTATTCCGGTGCTTACGATGTGGGAGTGGCAGGCGATAACCCATGGAATCAGAACCAATACAATCAAATCCAATATAATGCTGGAGGCAACGCTGGCAATGCCCTAGGTGGAGACGGCGTTCCCATGGGGGATGGATATCAGGACATTCCCATTATGGAAGATAACGGGCGGCAAAATGCCAATATGGTAACCCGGTATGGAGAAGAGACCTATCCTCTGTCGCAGGCAATGGGGAATAAGCGGGGAAGAATCCGCATTACCAGAGGTACTATGGCAGGAGCGGAGATTGTCTGCACGCCAGGAGAGCAAATCGTGGTGGGGCGGGATCCGTCGGTATCTGACTTGGTACTGTCTCATAGAAAGGTGAGCAGAAAGCATTTTGTGATTTGCTATAATCAGGAGACGGATCAGTTTGATATCTTCTGTTTTTCAGAAAATGGCATTAACCTTTCGGGTGGCAGAAGAATTGGAAAAGGTCAGCATGCAAGCCTTGACCGGGGGATGGGGATTCTCATTGCGGATGGGGAGGAGACAATGAATTTGGAGTAGTTCATTGTTGTTACTATTCATGGTTCAGTTAAATTGAGGATTTTTGACTGGTTTAGGTCAAAAATTAGAAATTGGAGAATGGAAGCACTAAGGATATGATTGCAAATAAAAGGAGGATAAAAGGATGAGATGTAGTAGATGTGGAGCAGATAATTCTCAAGGCGCAAGGTATTGCATTAAATGCGGTGAGGAATTGGCATCACGGAATAACCTGATGGGCGGGCAGAATCCGTCGAATAGCATGGGAAATGGGAAGATTCCACCGCAGAATGCCGTGCCTCGGTCGGCTAATTTTGGTAATGGATTTTATGCTGGCAATGCGGGCGCATCTATTGGCCAGGTGATTCCGGATTATAATCCGTCATTAGATTACAGGCCGTTGGGAATGTGGACTTACTTCGGGTATGATATTTTGTTTGCCATTCCCTTGGTGGGGCAGATAATCCTCATTATTTTTGCATGTGGGGGTACGAAAAATGTGAATCTGAGAAATTATGCCCGGTCAAAATTCTGCCTGCTAATCGTATTTTTTGCGATTTTTCTGTTGCTTATGGCATTAGGCGGGGGACTGGCGGCATATTTTTCGATATAGTGAAGTGAAAGACAAAGAAATTTAAAGCGGCTCTTGGGTGTGGCTGCGGGTGAATATCACTTGCTCAATATATCCATTTGGTTTCTTTTCATCTCCTTTACCATATGCAATATGTCAGATATGACATTTTCTATGTCAATTTTTACAAAATCCCAAGGCAAGAACTTAATTTTGCTACACTGGATACAGATCAAATGATCAAACATGCAGACATATTGTGAGAGGAGTGAAAAGTTATGAAGTCCAAAGCATTACAAAAAATCAAGGAAACCGATAAGAGTAAGAATCGACGGAAAGGAAAGGTGATGGATATGAGCAAGGGCATTAGAAAAGGACTTAGAGTAGCATTCTGCATGGCTCTGGCTGTCGTCATGACGCTGACTGGCATGCAGATGCCATCCTTCGGAGGTAACGGAGGAACCGGCAGGGTGGTGCAGGCCGCCAGCACTACCGGGCGGCTACCCATGTGGGCATATATGAAGAACGGTAGCGGAAGGCTGACCACCTATACTGCCAATAACCTGAGGAAGGCTACAGGATATATCGTGCCGGGAGATTATTGCAAGATTTTGGCATTCTATTCCAATGGCTCGGTGAAAGTAACTTACCCCGTATCTAGGGGCTGGCGCACGGCTTATGCTGCTACAAGTGGCTTTATGGCATCTGCGGGATTCGATACGAGGACAAGGAAATTAGGGAAGAGACTGACTGCTTACCGAAGAAGCACGGGAGGTGCCACCATTGGAACCGTATACGCTTCTGACCAGGTTCTAGTGGTGGGAAGAGCCAATGGCAGAACCCAGGTGCAGTATCCTTGTTCTGGCGGATACAAGTTGGGTTGGGTTCAGGGAACATATTCTTCTTCTGCGGGATCCAATCCTCAAGGCTTCGTGGATAGCGTGATTTCGCCAGGGGTGGGGAAGATTACGGTGACAGGTTGGACCTTCGACAGGGATTCCCTGGGTACGAACCTGCAAGTGCATGTATATGTGGGTGGGCCAGCGGGTTCCGGCGCACCCGCATATGCGGTGACGGCAAATGTTTCTCGGCCGGATGTGAATAAGGTCTATCCCGGCGTGGGAAATTATCATGGCTTCCATGCCACGCTGTCTGTATCAAAGAGGGGCGCACAGAATGTGTATATTTATGCAATCAACGTGGGAGGAGGCACGGGAAATCCCCTGCTAGGCACTAAGAGGGTAACGATTCAAGGAGGCAATGCTAATCCGCCTGCCGCAGCATCTTCTAATACTTCCACTGCCCAGAGAATGGTAAATTACGAATTGTCCCAAGTAGGCATTGGAGATTACAGAGGAAATAATAATGTGAAGTACAATACTTGGTATTATGGCAGGACGGTTTCTGGATCAGGATATCCATGGTGTATGGCGTTCCAGTCATATTGTGCGAATCAGCTGGGATTGCTTGGCAAGGCTGTGCCCAAAACAGCCAGTTGTGCCGTGGCAGTAAATTGGTATAAGAGCCGGGGGCAGTTTCAATATGCAAGGCATTATGGAGGCAATTACACGCCCAAGGCAGGGGATTTGGTGTTCTATTATTCAGGTCGAAGTTTCTGCCATGTGGGCATGATTACGGCACCTCCTGTCAATGGCTATCTCCAGACAGTGGAGGGCAATATCCAGTGTTCTGATGGGAACTGGAAGGTGGT
>CATKZA010000017.1 GCA_949841235.1 uncultured Clostridiaceae bacterium | reverse complement strand
TATAAAGCAAAAACAAAGAGAGCCAATGTACATTGGCTCTCTTTGTCGGATGGCTTTCGCCATCCAGCGTATAATAGGGTGGGAGTAGAAAGTTTTCACTTTCTGATTATCATCATAGTCGTTTATTGTGTCCTTTTTGCGTCCGTATTGTGAACAAATTGTTAACATTCGCCGGATTCCAGATTCATCTGATGCCGGCATATCATTTCGTTTATTTTCTTATATAGGATTTTGATTTTATTTAAAAAAGAAAGAAAAATGCAAAAAAAGTTAATTTTTTCAAATAATTAATTGAATTTTTGCTTCAATCATGCGATACTATAAAATGTGTGTTACTGTTCACAATGATTTCAGCCAATGAATCATTGTGAACAGTAACACACAAGTGGATCGCATCCACCGGGGTAGACGGGGAACCATTATATTATTATAAGGAGGTTTTTTAGCAATGGCACTTAAAAATCAATTTTTAATCGACTTGCTGGAAACAGTAAAAAAGAGAAATGCCGGTGAACCTGAGTTCATCCAGGCGGTAATGGAAGTATTTACTTCTTTGGAGCCGGTAGTGGAGAAGAGACCTGACCTTGTGGAGGCAGGGGTGTTCGAGCGCATCGTGGAGCCTGAGCGCCAGGTATTCTTCCGGGTGCCCTGGGTAGATGACAATGGCAAGACCCAGGTAAACAGGGGATTCCGTGTTCAGTTCAACTCAGCAATCGGACCCTACAAGGGAGGCCTGCGCCTTCATCCCTCCGTATACAGCGGCATCATCAAATTCCTGGGATTCGAGCAGATTTTCAAGAACAGCCTGACAACCCTTCCCCTGGGCGGCGGCAAGGGCGGTTGCGACTTCGACCCCAAGGGAAAGAGCGACGGGGAAGTAATGCGCTTCTGCCAGAGCTTCATGACCGAGCTTTGCAGGCATATCGGCCCTGACTGCGACGTTCCCGCCGGCGACATCGGAACCGGTGCCAGAGAAGTTGGATATATGTTCGGCCAGTACAAGAAAATCCGCAACGAGTGGACAGGCGTCCTCACAGGCAAAGGACTGACCTTCGGCGGTTCTCTCGCCCGCACAGAGGCAACCGGCTATGGCTTGTGCTACTTTACAGACGAGATGCTCAAGGCAAACGGAAAGAGCTTCAAGGATCAGACCGTTGTCATCTCCGGTTCCGGCAATGTGGCAATCTATGCTACCCAGAAGGCAACGGAACTGGGCGCAAAGGTGGTTGCCCTGTCTGACTCTGCCGGATATATTCATGATCCCGACGGAATCGAACTGGATCTGGTGAAGCAGATCAAAGAAGTAGAGAGAGGAAGAATCAAGGAGTATGCTGACAGAACTTCCCACAAGAATGTAACATATACGGAGGGATGCAGCGGCATCTGGACGATCAAATGCGATATCGCCCTTCCCTGCGCAACGCAGAATGAAATCGATGCTGACAGTGCAAAGGCTTTGGCTGCCAACGGCTGCTATGCCGTAGCAGAGGGTGCCAACATGCCTTCCACGCCGGAAGCCATCGAGGTTTACTTCGATAACAACATTCTCTATGGGCCGGCAAAGGCTGCCAATGCGGGCGGCGTTGCTACTTCCGGGCTGGAAATGACCCAGAACTCCCAGAGACTTTCCTGGACATTCGAGGAAGTGGACAATAAGCTCCATGACATTATGAAGGAAATCTTCAAGTCCTGCGATGAGGCAGCAAAGGAATACGACATGGCAGGAAACTACATGGCAGGTGCAAATATTGCGGGCTTCCTGAAAGTAGCCGAGGCAATGAAGGCACAGGGCTGCGTGTAAAAAAGAGGAAGAGTCTTTCTAAGGGCAGCAAAAAACGCTGCCCAAGAAAGGCTATACTTCCTCTTGGAAGAACGCAAGACCAGCGTTCTTCACATTGCAAATTTCGAGCAGTTTCCCATACAGATTAGAGTGTCAAAAGAGGGCATCGACAAAACCGATGCCCTCTTTTACTTATTACACTATTGACAAGTTTATCTGACCATGATATGATTTAGTTGTAATGATAACAGTTACAACAATAGGAGGTCCGAAATGAATGCGCAAAAATGCTTGGAGATATTACGAGAAATCAAGGACGTGGCTTTTGCCACGGTTGATGAAAATGGGTTCCCCCAGAACCGCATCATTGACGTGATGGTTGTGGAGGACGAGAAACTTTACTTTTGCACAGCAAGGGGGAAGGATTTTTACCGCCAGCTGATGGAACATGGCCAGGTCGCCATCACGGGGCTGAACAAGGAATACCAGATGGTGCGTCTGCATGGCAGGGCAAAAAGGCTGGACGAACACAAGAAATGGATTGACCGCATATTTGCAGAAAATCCCTCAATGAATGGGGTATATCCCAATGACAGCAGATATATCTTGGAAGCATTCTGCATAGACGAGGGGGAGATTGAATATTTTGATCTGGGGAGGGAACCCATTGTCAGGGAATACTATGGGATAGGAGCCAAACTTCCGGCAGAAAAAGGCTTTGCCATCACCCAAAATTGCATAAAATGCGGGAAATGCGAACATAACTGTCCTCAGAAGTGCATCGAAGACTTCGTGATAGATCAAGCCCATTGCCTGCATTGCGGATTATGTTTTGAAGAATGTCCCGTGGGAGCAGTGAAGAGAAAGGATGTGTGAAGATGTTGCAAAATATATGGTCAATCTTTCTAGACAGAAAAGAATTCTTCTTGGATTTGCTGTGGGAACATTTAGGGATCTCCCTTCTCGCCATCCTCATTGCCATCTTGTTTGGCGGCATAGTGGGCATTCTCATCAGCGAGTTTCAGAGAACGGCAAAGCCTGCGTTAGGAGTCATCAATTTCCTGTACACCATTCCATCCATTTCCATGCTGGGCTTCCTGATCCCGTTTTCGGGAATTGGGAATGCAACCGCCGTCATCGCCCTAACAATTTACGCCCTGCTGCCAATGGTGAGGAATACCCATACAGGAATGACAAATGTGGATCCCGCCATTATCGAAGCGGCTGCGGGGATGGGAAGCACCCGGCTGCAGATTCTATGGAAAATCAAACTGCCCCTGGCCATGCCGGTGATCCTGTCGGGCATACGCAATATGGTTACCATGACCATCGCCCTGGCCGGCATCGCATCCTTTATCGGCGCAGGGGGATTGGGCGTTGCGATTTACAGGGGAATTACTACCAACAATACTGCCATGACAATGGCGGGCAGTGCTCTCATCGCCCTATTAGCCCTAGTGATGGATTTGCTGCTTGGCTTTGTAGAAAAGAGAATGGGAATGCGAAGCATCAAAGCCAAGAAAGAAAACCGCATGCTGGCCATTGCGGCCCTGGCACTCTGCGTCTGCATCGCCATCAGCACCATGTTTGCCCTGGGCGGCGGCGACACGATCCGCATCGCCACGAAACCAATGACAGAACAATATATATTGGGCGAAATGCTTGATATTCTCATCGAGGGAGATACCGACTTGAACGTGGAATTGACGCAGGGCGTGGGCGGAGGCACCTCGAATATCCAGCCAGCCATGGAAAGCGGCGAATTCGATCTCTATCCTGAATACACGGGAACCGGCTGGAATATGGTGCTGAAAAAAGACGGCCTGTATACCGAAGATTTGTTTGCGTCCATGCAGCAGGAATATCAGGATTCCCTGCATATGCAGTGGGCAGGCATGTACGGATTTAACAATACCTACGGATTGGTTGTCCGCAATGAGATTGCGCAAAAATACCATATTCAAACCTATTCCGATTTGCAAAAAATATCCAAGGAACTTGTATTTGGTGCAGAATACGATTTCTTCGAGCGGGAGGACGGATATGATGCCCTGTGCAAGACATATGGCCTATCCTTCAAGAAAACTATGGATATGGACATCGGCCTGAAATATCAGGCAATCAGCCAAGATAAGATTGATGTCATGGTAATCTTCACCACCGACGGGCAGCTATCCGTTTCTGACGTGACAGTCCTGCAAGATGACAAAAACTTTTATCCCTCATATCTTTGCGGCAATGTCATTCGTTCCGAGATTTTGGAAGAGCATCCCGAACTGATGGATATTTTCCATCGGTTGACAGATACGATTTCTGACGAGGATATGGCGCAGATGAACTATGCCGTGGAATCTCAGGATAAGGAGCCGAGAGAAGTTGCCGAAAGCTTTTTGAAGGATGCAAATCTTATAAAATGAGAAGGGAAGGTGGAACATGAATACAGCAATCGAATTGAAAAATATTAAGAAGGCATACGGAGACAAAGTAATCCTGGAAGGATTCTGCCTTTCCGTTGCAAGGGGAGAATTTGTTACCATCATTGGCTCATCAGGCTGCGGTAAAACTACGGTTCTGAAAATGATCAACGGCCTGATCAAGCCCACAAGCGGCGATGTTTTTGTAGACGGAGAAAACATCCGAAGCAAAAATATCATCCAGCTTCGCCGCAATATCGGCTATGCCATACAGGGCAGCGTCCTGTTCCCTCACATGACCGTGGGGCAAAACATTTCCTACGTGCCAAATCTGCTGAATAAGAGAGACAGGGCAAGAACCAGATCTGCCGTCTC
The DNA here is from genome assembly GCA_949841235.1 of uncultured Clostridiaceae bacterium. Taxonomy (GTDB): domain Bacteria; phylum Bacillota; class Clostridia; order Lachnospirales; family Lachnospiraceae; genus Butyribacter. Next base: position 6,482 of record CATKZA010000017.1, on the reverse strand, counting down.
CAAGTGGATGGGCATCGTGGGTCTGGACGAGGAACTGAAGGATCGCTATCCCTCCGAACTTTCGGGGGGCCAGCAGCAGAGAGTTGGCATCGCAAGGGCTTTGGCGGCATCCCCTGACATTCTTCTGATGGATGAGCCCTTTGGCGCTGTAGACGAAATCACCCGGAGCCAGCTGCAAACCGAATTGAGGCAAATCTATGAAAAAACAGGAATCACCGTGCTATTTGTAACCCACGACATTTCCGAAGCATTGAAACTGGGAACGAAGGTGCTGGTAATGGATCAGGGCATCATCCAGCAGTATGCCCGGCCGGATGAGCTGATGCGAAAGCCCGCCACGGATTTTGTAAAGCAACTGGTGCAATTATAGATATCCCTCGTCCAGCAACCTTCCCCGGATCTCCCCGGATATGCTGTGGATAAAGTCTGCCATAGCCTTGCAGTCAATATATTGCGGCATCTCTTCCGTGTGCGCCTCCTCAAAAAAATGCTGCAAGATCCAATGGCGGCTGTCCGTCAGTTCCTCCCGGGTGATCATTCCCCGAATCTCATAGGGAGAAACCTCTTCCAGCGCCTTCCTGGCATCCTGCAATTCCGGGAATGTGCGGAGCAGCCAGAAATCCACCAGATCCGTCTCACGATTGAAATGCACGTAGGTTTCCCGATCCCACTTCGTCAGCCCCACCCGGGCAATCCGGTCAAAAAATTTTGGTCGCTCCTGCAAGATATACCGTTCATCCGTCATCATGTGAGTGACATATCCCAGATACAGGCCGGGGCAAGCCTTTTCCTCCGAAACATGCTCCTGCCAGAAATCTTTCATCCGCCTTTCAAATAGCGGCACCATCCCCGGCTCCTCGAAACTCCCATCGGGAATCCCATCCCGGAAATGGGTATGGAGCTTCATCTCCCGCTCATACCCCTTTCTCGCCATGATTCCATCCGGGCAAATATTTCCCGCAATGAAATACTCCCGCCGCGGCATCAAATCCGGTTCAAAGGGATATCTGATTTCTTCCTCCTCCATCCACTTCCATAACTTCTCTGCCACCACCAGATGCACCATCGTTCCCGCCATATCGCCACCTCCCCCGGGCCATTGCATTTTGCAACGAGCATGAACAAATATCCCTGCATGCATTACGCAATCAGCCAATCATTTAGTACAGATGTCAGTTACTTCATATTCCCACAAAAGACAAAACACCGAACTGATTTGAAAATGACAGTTCGGTGTATATTTATTTCAAGCTGAAAATGGGACTCGAACCCACGACCCCTTCATTACGAGTGAAGTGCTCTACCAACTGAGCTATTTCAGCACTGAAATATATTCTATAATATTATGCGAAAAACGTCAAGCATTTTTTTCATTTATTATCCCAGCCTCATGCGGTACACTACCGGCCGATCGCTGTCCACGAATGGCGCATGGATAATCATTCGATCCGCCTCTCTGGTAAATTCCGGCTTTTCTTCGTATCCGAGAGCGACAAACTCCCTGATGATCCCATGGAAGTCCTTGCTGTCCTCTCCCATGCTCTTCACAATCACGTCCTCCCCATGCTGCTGCATGGGAATGATATAGATGCAATCCCCCTTGCAGGTAAAGCGAACATCCGTGGCATCAAAAGCCTTCCTGTTCTCCTCGGAGAACATGCCCTCCACCACTTCCGTATCGCCCTCCGCCTGTACTCGCCAGGGATGGGTTCCGTAAATCGCCTCGCCGTTCACATCCATCCATTCTCCAACCTCCGTGAGAATCTTAACCTCTTCCTCGCAGATGGTGCCATCCGCCTTGGGTCCTACATTGAGGAGAAGGCATCCGTTCTTGCTCACGATGTCCACCAGATCCTGCAAAATGTCCTGAGCGTTCTTGAAACGGTTCTGCTCCGTGTAGCACCAGGAATTAAATGCCATGGAGGTATCCGCCTGCCAGCCGAAAGGCTTGGCATCAGAAAAATGCCCTCTCTCCATGTCAAGAATGCCGGTTCCCAGCATCATGGCATCGTGCTTATAGGAAATGCCCACTTCCCTGCCCCACTCCAGCCCCTTATTATAATAATAAGCGGCAAATTTCAAGAGATAGGGCTTCACAGATTCATGCTGCACCCACCAGTCAAAATAAACCATAGAAGGCTGATACTTCTCCACCAGTTCCACATTTCTCGCCAGCCAGTCCTCCAAAAAGTCCGCAGGCGGTGCCGGGCTGTATAAGTCCTGATTGTCCGGTTCCGGCATGGACGGATAGTAGAAGTCTCCCAGCTTCATCGGATCCTTCACGTCACTGTCAAATTCCTTGCCATGGCCAAAGAAAAACGCATGCTCCACCCTGTGGTTGGACTCGCAAAACTCCAGCCCCTCCTCCAGGATTGCCTCCCTCAGTTCTCCCAATACATCCCGCTTCATAGCCATATTCTTCACATTCCACTCGCTGATTTCAGAATCATACATCTGGAATCCATCGTGGTGTTCTGCCACCGGCATCACGTATTTTGCCCCCGCCTTCTTGAACAGCTTCACCCATTCCTTTGGCTGGAACTTGGGTGCCGTGAACATGGGAATGAAATCCTTGTATCCGAACTTCGTATGCTCACCGAATGTCTTGCGGTGATGCTCCCACTCCTCCATGCTCTGGATGTACATATTCCTGGAATACCACTCATTGCGGAAGGCAGGAACGCTAAAGAGCCCCCAGTGGATAAAGATGCCGAACTTGGCATTCTGAAACCACTTTGGCGTCTGGTAATCCCCAAAGGAAAGCCATTCCGGCTTATATGACCCCTTCTCAATCACTTCCTCCGCAATCTGCAAATACTTCTCCTGAACCGTCATAACTCCTCCTCCATTTCTGCAAAGTAAACCTTCACACGATTGTCCTTCATTTTCCCACATGGCTGCCCACTGCCATAGCCCGTACACATTTCGCAACAAAATACGGTATTATTTCGCAAAATGTTCCTGTTTCCTATCATACCCTATATGACCCTTTATTTCAATACAAGGCTTGAAAAAAGAATCACTTTCGATATAATGAAGTTACTGTTCACAGTCAAATTGAAGATAGATAATTGATCCATATTCGATGTACTAGTACAGCGAATATTAAGTTCTTGATATATTCACGCAGAATAATTGTTCCAGATACAAGGCGGATTTTCGACGGCGTAGCGGTGGCTACGTCTAGAAAATCCAACGCAGTAGATGGACAATAAGACAAGTGAAGATATCAGTTACTTAATATTCGCTGTACTAGATACATTTCAGAACAAAGGAGGAATCCGAATCATGAACAGATTGTGGTATACCGAACCAGCAAAAGATTGGAACAGCGCACTTCCTCTAGGCAATGGCTACCTGGGGGCAATGTGTTTTGGCGGAACAACTGCAGACCGATTCCAGCTTAATGCAGACAGCCTCTGGCATGGATGCTTCCGGGACAGAATCAATCCGGATGCGAGAGAAAATATCCCTAAGATCAGGCAGCTGATTGACGAGGGCAAAATCCGCAAGGCAGAGAGACTTGCGAATCTTGCCATGGCTGCCATTCCCGATTGCCAAAACCACTACGAGCCTCTCTGCGACCTCTATCTCATTCCCGACAGCAGCAAAGACATCTGCATGCTCGGGCTGCGGGATCATTGGGAGGGACAGGATTTCATTGCCCCAGGCACCAAAGAATATCTCCGACAGCTTGACATGACCAATGGGATACATCGCGTCACCTACTCTCTGAATGGCCTATTTCATATGCGGGAAAGTTTTATTTCTTATCCTGGCAGGATTATGGCCATCAAATGCGAAGGGGAAAATTTTTCCGCCTCTATTATGCGCGGCGTATATCTAGAGTCTTTGCAAAAAATAGATGAAAATACCCTCTGCATGGAAGGACAGGCAGGTGCAAATGGCGTAAAATATTGCTTCTGCGTCAGGGCGATAGAAGGCTCTCTGGGAATCGTGGGCGGCACCCTCAGATGCAGTGGCCAAGCCGTACTAATCGCCTCGGAAGAGACAGACTTCTACTGCCACAATCCGCGCAAGGCGGTGATAGAGAGATTGGACAATGCAGAGAACATGGGCTATGCATCTCTTCGCAAAACCCATGCCGAAGATTTCTCGCAAATCATGAACCGGTGCACGCTGGACATCAAATGCAATGAGAAGGACGGCATCCCCACGGATGTTCGCATTGCCAATGCTAAGAATGGCGGGGAGGATATTGGACTTGTCAATCTCTCCTTTGCCTACGGGCGTTATCTGCTCTCCTCCTCAAGCCGCAAGGGAAGCCTCCCCGCAAACTTGCAGGGAATATGGAATGACAACTTTACCCCCATATGGGACAGCAAGTATACCATCAACATCAATACGCAGATGAATTACTGGCTTGCCGAAAACTGCAGCCTATCCGAGATGCATATGCCATTATTTGAACAGATTAAGCGGATGTATCCCCATGGAAAGCAAGTCGCCCAGAAAATGTACGGCGCACGAGGGTGGATGGCACACCACAATACAGACCTCTGGGGAGACTGCGCCCCCCAGGATACCCTGCCCTCCTCCACCTACTGGCAAATGGGAGCCCCTTGGCTCTGCCTGCATATCTTTGAACACTATCGCCATACAGGAGACGAAGACTTTCTGAAAGAGTACCTTTTCTATGCCAAAGAAGCGGCACTCTTTTTTGAAGATACCCTCATTGAAAATCCAAAGGGGGAACTGGTGGTTTGCCCCACCACCTCTCCTGAAAACAGCTACCGTCTGGAAAACGGAGAAACAGGCAATCTCTGCATCGGTGCCTCCATGGACAGCCAAATCCTCCGAGAACTTTTTCAAAGCCTTCTGAAATTTGGAAACCCGTCCGAAGAAGAACGTTCCCGCTATCAGAAGATTCTGGAGAAACTGCCCAAAGTAAAAATAGACAGGGATGGGACGATCCAGGAATGGGCCGAACCCTATGAGGAAATAGAAAAAGGACATCGGCACATTTCCCACCTATTTGCTCTCTATCCCGGAACGCAGATAGATGCTCAAGACAAGCGAACAATGCAGGCAGCAGAAAAAACTTTGCGCCGCAGACTTGAAAACGGCGGGGGACACACAGGATGGAGTCGGGCATGGATTATCAATCTCTGGGCAAGAATGGGGAATGGCACACAGGCATGGGAACATCTCAAGAAATATTTTGAGTCCTCTGTACTACCAAACCTTTTAGACAATCACCCACCCTTTCAGATTGATGGAAATTTCGGCACAACTGCCGCCATCGCAGAAATGCTGCTGCAAAGCCATTGTGACAGAATCGTTCTCTTTCCCGCCCTGCCGGATGCCTGGAAAAGCGGAACCGCCACAGGCTTGGTTGCAAGGGGGGGAATTACCGTAGACTTGCATTGGAGCAATAGCAAGGCCACCATCACAATTAACACCACCAAGGATTTTGTCCAGTTCATTGAAGGTCTGGGGGAAATCCATCTGACTGCGGGAAAAAATACGTTTGATATCCCTCTGAGATAGCACAAAATAATGCCTGCAAAAGAATCCCCGAAATTCCTTTGCAGGCAAACACCTTACCTCTCACGCTTTCACCCTGATAATATCCATGGCATCCGGCACCTGGCTGAATAAAACCTTGATCCTTTCCTTGGGATGGGGGCAGCTGTCCGTCTCCCTGCCCTGTCCGTCAAGCATCCCCTCCACCGTGACAGACACATTCTCCCCGGAAGGCTTCATGATTTCCACCTGGTCTCCCACGCAGAATTTATTCTTCTGCTCCATCTCTACGAAACCCTTCTCATCCGCATCCCCCGCAAGCCCAAGATAGGTATACTCCTTCACATAGGTGCTGTTGTTATAAATCTGGGACTCGTAGGTGGTAGGCCCATAGAAAAAGCCGGTGGTGTACTGGCGATACGTGCACTTGGATATCTCCTGCCGATAATATTCCCGACGGGATTCATACAGCTCGGGAGAGACAAAATAATCATCAATGGCCTGCCGGTACGTCCTGGCCACATCCGCCACGTAAAGCGCCGTCTTCATCCGCCCCTCGATTTTAAAGCTGTCGATTCCAGCCTCCACCAAGTCCGGGATATGCTCGATCATGCACAGATCCTTGGAGTTAAAGATATACGTCCCACGCTCATTCTCCTCCACCGGAAGATATTCCCCGGGACGGTTCTCCTCCATGAGATAGTATTTCCAGCGGCAGGGGTGGGTGCAAGCCCCCAGATTGGCATCCCTCCCTGTAAAATAGTTGCTCAGGAGGCATCTGCCGGAATAGGAAATGCACATGGCACCATGGACGAAAGTTTCAATCTCCAGTTCATCCGGGATATTTTTTCGGATTTCCCTAATCTCCTCTATCGTCAATTCCCTGGCAGAGACCACCCGCCTGGCGCACTGCCGGTGCCAGAAAAGATATGTCCCATAATTCACATTATTCGCCTGGGTGCTGATATGCACTTCGATTTCGGGACAAACCTCCC
>CATKZA010000016.1 GCA_949841235.1 uncultured Clostridiaceae bacterium | reverse complement strand
CCGAAGCTGCAGACAGCAAGAATGACAAGAACACGACGGAAGGCGTTGTGTATGAGAAGTCTGACGAGAAAGTAACCAAGGGAAACAAACTTTACAACAGGGATGCCATCGTTGGCAAGTTAAAGGCAGATCAGGAAGCCCGCATTGCTTCTATGCAGTCTTTGGTACAGAATTTGCTGGGCAAGCAGAGAAACTTATTTGATATTGCAGGACTTTCTGATAACGCTTTAGGTTCCATGAATCTGGCAAAGACATTCCGCGGCGCAGCTGCTATGGCAAGCCCGGAAGATATCGCAAATGCAAAGCAGAGCATTTCTGAGGATGGCTACTGGGGTGTAAACCAGACTTCCGACCGCCTGGTCAGCATGGCAATCGCCCTCAGCGGTGGGGATACCGCAAAGGCAGACGAGATGATGGCTGCCATCGAAAAGGGATATGACAAGGCTACCAAGGCTTGGGGAGAGAAATTGCCTCAGATTTGCCAGGATACGATGGATGCAACCCGTCAGAAAATGGATGACTGGAAGAAGGGCGTAACCACAGCAGAGGATTACAACAAGTATCTGCATGGTTAATCCTCTGAGGCGCACACCTAAGAAGAGCGCAAAATTAGCGTTCTTACTTTACAAATTTTGAACATTTTGATTTACGTTTAAATAGGCCGGGGTACTTTAGCGAAAAGCGGGTACCCCGGCTTATTATTATACTAACAATACATTTTTATTTTTAAAAAACCTTTGTTCATTCCTTTCTCTAGCATCCATCATACTACACTCTCGCAAGGACGTTTGCTCGATTTGTTTATCATTATATCATGAACTCGATTCGTGATCCTGCTGCGTCCTCACAAACATGTGTGCTTGGTTCGCCTATAATAAATGAAATGGTCTCCCCCACTTATTTCACTGTTATCTTTACCTTCTTGCTGATGCCATTCAATGCATGTACATAAATGATACACTTTCCTCTTTTCTTTGCCTTAATTTTCCCAGATTGCGTTACATCTGCTATTTTTTCATCTGAGGATGTATACATTAATTTTGGCCCATGCTTTTTGGAAAGCAATTTTTTCTTTTTATCATCTTTTACAATGCTTGCTTTTATTGTCCTGGTCTTCCCTTTTCTGATTGTAAAGGAAGTCTTAACAATCTTAATCTTCTTGGCATTGGTAAATTTTCTATTTTTGCTTCCGGCAACATGCATAGCATTGGATGTGCCAATATATTGTTTCTTTCCATTGGCTAGCATATATGCATATATTTTAACTTTGTAAGTTGTTGTCTTGCTAATGTTTTTTCCATTCACTTTTTTAATTTTTGCATGGGTCTTGCTACCTTCTTTCACAGACAATGTAATCTCACCGAAGTCATTGCCACAAACTGCCGCATAAATATCATATCCGGATGCTTTCTTTAACTTGTTCCACGTTACGGCCAGAGAATTGCCTGTCCAGCCGAAGGAAGTTTTTTTGTTTATCTGGATACTATTCTCTTTTCCCTCCTCTTTGGAAATCGACGGCAGTTTATCCTGTGACATTTCTGTATCAGGATTCTTATTTGGTTTATTTGTATCTTCTAACTTGCCTATATCTTCCGTTCTTGTCACATATCCGCACACACTGCATTTGTATGTTTTTTTACCGATTTCTTTCTTGGTCGGTTCTTTTGTCACAGACCCTCCGTCCTCTGTGTGTTCTGCCTTATCCGCTTTTTCTCCGCAATCGCATTCATGCCAATGGCTTGCCGTATCTGTTTTCCAGCCAGAGCCATAATGATGCGTATGGCTTGGCGGTAATTTCTGTATCTCCTCTGTCCTTAGCACATATCCACAAATAATGCATTTATATTCCTTTATGCCTGTTTCCTTATCTGTTGGCTCTTTCGTCACGGTTCCGCTGTCCTCTGTATGCTCTGCCTTATCTGCTTTTTCTCCGCATTCGCATTCATGCCAATGGCTTGCCGGATCCGTTTTCCAATCGGAACCATAATGATGCGTATGGCTTGGCGGTAATTTCTGTATCTCCTCTGTTCTTAGCACATATCCACAGGTACTGCATTTATATTCCTTTATGCCTGTTTCCTTATCTGTTGGCTCTTTCGTCACGGTTCCGCTGTCCTCTATATGTTCTGCCTTATCTGCTTTTTCTCCGCATTCGCATTCATGCCAATGGCTTGTTGCATCGTTTTTCCAGTTTACCCCATAGTCGTGTGTATGTGTGCTGCCGGGAGTGGGTTCCGGGGTGGCGGAAGCAGAAGGCATATTCCCAAGTACCTTCACGGGGGTTGTCTGGTCTTCTTCTGAGCCATTGCCCACCTGACCATACCACCCATTATGCCCCCAGCAGTACAGGTCGCCACTCCTGGTGACTGCCGCACTGTAATTCCACCCTAAAGATACGGAGGTGACGTTTTCCAACACTTTGACAGGAGCTGTCTGCTCTTCTTTTGAGGCATCGCCCACCTGACCATGATCATTCTTCCCCCAGCAATACAGGTCACCGCTCTTGGTGACTGCCGCACTGTGATAATACCCTAAAGATGCGGCGATGACGTTTTCCAGCACTTTGACAGGGGCTGTCTGCTCTTCTTTTGAGGCATCGCCCACTTGACCATAATCATTCTTCCCCCAGCAGTACAGGTCGCCGTTCTTGGTGACTGCCGCACTGTGTCCAAACCCTAAAGATACGGAGGTGACGTTTTCCAGCACCTTGACAGGAACTGTCTGAACTTCTTTTGAGCCATTGCCCACCTGACCATCAGTATTACCCCCCCAGCAGTATAGTTCACCGTTCTTGGTGACTGCCGCACTATGAAAACTCCCTAAAGATACGGAAGCGACTTCGTTTCCCTCTCCGATGGGTTCTGATTGCCTGTTGTCTGCGGTTACGCTGGAGCCGGACGCCCCATACTCTGCGCCCCGGGCAGGCTTTGCGCTTCCCAGCACATTTTGGAATGGGCTGAGCAACAGTGTGGCACTGAGTAGTAGTGTCAGAGATTTTTTTCTGTTCTTCATATGAAATCCTCGCCTTCTGCTATCGGTTTTTGCGGAGTGTTCTTTTCCGCTGTTTCATAATTAAACAAATGTCAAATGGTGTACCTTTTGACATTTGTTTAATTATCCTTATATTTTGAATAATTACATTAGAACTAAAGATATTTTACCAGAAAATTCTACAAATATAAAGAAAATTATTGCCATTCCTTTCCAAATGCATCACAATAGGAAACAACATTGAAGAAGTTATTGAAATGATTACCGAAACAACAAATACCGACAGAAAAGCATGGCATGAACTGTTCCCAAACAAATACATCCTGCGTTTTCTTTCTCAACTTTATCTTCTCTCATGATATTCCTAAGAAATCCGTTGGAAGAATAGCAGGTATCTCAGAATTAATATAGTCATCAACATTCCTTGTTATGATATACTGGGCATCAATTCCCATTGCACATCTGTCCTGTAAACAATCTTCAAAGTCCTGAAACTCTTTCATATTAATAGCTTTGATTACTTCCTCATGACTAGCGCCAGTTATTCGCAAAAAATGACAAATATCAGATAACCATTTCCTCCTCTTACCGTCAGGAATTTTCCGTAATATATACCAAAGATTAGGAATCGAATGAAAGGCAATATATCCAGTCAATTCTCGATTTGCGCACTTTGACATAATTTCCGATGACGCTTGATAAAATGGTTCTCTCGTCAATAAAAAATCTATTATTATATTTGTATCAATCAATACTACCATACCGCTCTTTGCGTGCCTCCTCTAACTCTTTGTCCGGATCAAAATCTTCTGGCAAATAGTCCCATATCTCCATTCTCGCTTCATTCAATCGGCGAAATGCCTGTAATCCCTCGTCATTGCTCAATATCCGTACAGACTTCTTCCCTACATTTCCATGCATAAGCCTTTGTATAATTTCAATCAGAAAACTGACGTTATCATCAGATAAGTCATATATCATCCGAACAGCTTGATCTTGTAATGCTGACATAACAAACACCACCTTCCCTTAACATAATAATAGTATATCTTATTTTCCTTTGTCTGTAAACTTGAAACTGTCTCTAATACCTCGATTGCAAAATATAAAATCCTGCTATACCGATACATATAACATCAATACCACTTGAACCCACATCCGGTACCAACGGCAAAAAGGGAATCAGAGCCTTGCACGCAAGGCTCTGATTCCCTTTCATATACCTATAAATAATATGAATGACAAGTTACTTTCTCCCTGCCAGATCAATTCTGGTAAGCGCCTTCTTCAACGCCAGCTCGGCACGAAGCATATCCACGTCCTTCCTGCCGCTCTTAATGCGGTTTTCCGCACGCTCCTTCGCTTCCTCCGCGCGCTCCACATCAATTTCATCAGGCCACTCGCAAGACTCGGCCAGCACCGTCACCCGATCCTTGCGAATTTCCACAAAGCCGTCATGAAGCGCAGCCTCTTTCGTCCCTTCCTCCTGATGGATTTTCACCACGCCGGGGGTCAGGATGGCAGTGAGCGGGATATGTCCGGCCAGTACGCCGATTTCCCCCTCGCTGGTTTTCATTTCCACCATCGTGGCATCTCCGTCAAAAAAGATGCGGGTAGGGGAGATAATCTGTAGGTTGAATACTTTATCTGCCATGATGCTACCTCCATTCCGTGATTCATATAGAATTATTTTTCAATCTATTTGCCTTTCATCCGGGCTACCACGTCATCAATATTGCCCGCATTGAGGAAGTGGTTCTCTGGAATATCATCATGCTTGCCGTCCAAAATCTCCTGGAATCCCCGAATTGTCTCCGTCAATGGTACATACTGTCCCGGCAGGCCCGTAAACTGCTCTGCCACATGGAACGGCTGGGAGAGGAATCTCTGAATCTTCCTGGCCCTGTTTACTACCACCTTATCCTCCTCGGAAAGCTCATCCATACCCAGGATTGCGATAATATCCTGCAATTCCTTATACTTCTGCAAAATCTCCTGCACGCCTCGGGCAGTCCTGTAATGCTCCTCGCCCACCACATGGGGATCCAAAATGCGGGAAGTAGACTCCAGAGGATCAACCGCCGGATAAATTCCCAATTCGGAAATCGCGCGGGAAAGTACCGTGGTTGCATCCAGATGGGCAAATGTATTGGCCGGAGCCGGGTCAGTCAAGTCATCCGCCGGCACGTAGACAGCCTGCACGGAAGTGATAGATCCCTTCTTCGTGGAAGTAATTCTCTCCTGCAAAGCACCCATCTCCGTCTGCAAGGTAGGCTGATAGCCCACCGCACTGGGCATGCGCCCCAAAAGCGCAGACACCTCGGAACCTGCCTGGGTAAATCGGAAGATATTGTCGATAAAGAGCAATACATCCTTTCCGGAACGGTCACGGAAGTTCTCTGCCATCGTAAGTCCTGTAAGGCCTACGCGCATACGTGCTCCCGGCGGCTCATTCATCTGGCCGAACACCATGGTCGTCTTGTCGATAACGCCGGATTCTATCATTTCATAATAGAGGTCGTTACCCTCTCGGGTACGCTCCCCCACGCCGGTAAACACGGAGTATCCGCCGTGTTCCTGAGCAATATTTGTAATCAGCTCCTGGATCAGCACCGTCTTTCCTACGCCGGCGCCGCCGAACAGACCAATCTTTCCACCCTTCTGATAAGGACACAGCAGGTCAACCACCTTGATGCCCGTCTCAAGAATCTCCGTCTCCGTGGACTGCTCCTCGAAAGCCGGAGCCTTTCTGTGAATCGGATCATACTGCACGCCCTGCGGTGCGGGCTTCTCGTCAATAGGCTCGCCCAGCACGTTAAACATGCGGCCCAGCGTAGCCTCGCCCACGGGAACGCTGATGGGGCCGCCAGTCGCCTCGGCTTCCATACCACGGACAAGTCCATCCGTGGAACCCATGGCAATGCAGCGAACAGTATCATCACCCAGATGCTGCGCTACCTCCACCACCAACTTCTTTCCATCCTTCATGGGGACATTGATGGCATCGTTGATTTCTGGCAGCTCGCCCTCTGAAAACTTAATGTCCAGCACGGCACCGATAATCTGTGTGAGCTTACCTGTATTTTTTTCTGCCATTTTCATACATCCTTTCTAACTGATAGCGGACGCTCCCGCTATGATCTCTGTCAATTCCTGCGTAATAGAAGCCTGCCTTGCTCTATTATATTTCAGGGACAAGTCACTAATCATTTCCTCCGCATTGCTGGTGGCGGAATCCATCGCCTGCATCCTGGCGCCGTTCTCACTGGCATAGGACTCTACCAGGCCGCCGTAAATCAAACTGTTGATATACTTCGGCACAATGGCATCCAACGCCTCCTCCGGCTCCGGCTCATAATTCATCAGGGTAATCCTCTCGATGGGATCTTCCGATATATCCTCCGTCTCCGAACTGATATCCTCCGCATCAATAGGCAGAAGCTTCGTCAGAGTGGGAATCTGCACCACCGTATTCTTAAAGATGGTGTATGCCAGATAAATCTCTCCAATCTCCCCCCGGACAAACTGGCTGAGAACCTCCTTGCCGATCTCCATGGCATCACTGTACACAGGCTCATTCATAGCCTCCGAGTAATCCTGTGCCACCTGGAATTTCTGGCGGTCCATACCGTCCCGCCCCTTGGTTCCCACCGCATAAACCACCGTATTTTCCTGAGTAAAGCGATCATCCTTCGTGACCAGTTTCATCACATTGGAATTATATCCGCCGGCAAGACCTCTGTTGGAGGTAATCAGAATGACAGCCTTCTTATCCGACTGGCTCTTCTGAAGAAATGGATGTGACATCTGACCTGACTTGGCAATCATACCGGCAACCGTATTGTACATGGTGTCGAAATAGGGCTTTGACACTTCCGCCCCCACCTTCGCCTTCTGCAGCTTTACAGAAGATACCAGTTTCATGGCTTTCGTAATCTGCCCGGTACTCTGGACACTCTCCTTACGCCGTTTGATATCTCTCATTGAGGCCATAATTTTACCTCTCAATCTCTAATATTGACTTTTGCCGGAAAAATAATCTCCATACCGTGCTTTGCACAGCGCAAATAGAGTCTCCTTCCTGCAAAAATAAATCAATCGCCTATCATCTGCTACTATTCACTACTTTGCAATAGTAGCCAAAACGCATGAATGCCGGCACATTGTTCATGTACCGCACTTTCAACGCTATCATGCACATTTTATAAATCATGCACTAACATTTTTTATTTCATAAATTGTGCCTTGAACTCTTCAATCGCCTTCACCAATGTCTTCTCCGTGCCTTCCTTGATCTCCCCATCATTGCGGATTGCCTCCGGCACCTCCGGATACTTGGTATCCATATATTCAAAAAGACCTGACTCAAAATCCAAGATATCTTCAATCTCAATATCCAGAAGATATTTCTTGGTAGCGGCATAGATAATCATTACCTGATTCTCCACCGGCATGGGCTGATACTGATCCTGCTTCAGAATCTCGCGAATGCGCTCGCCCTGGGCAAGCTGCTCCTTCGTCTCAGGATCCAGATCAGAACTGAACTGGGAGAATGCCGCCAGCTCTCTGTACTGGGCAAGCTCGATACGAATCGGCCCGGAAATCTTCTTCATCGCCTTAATCTGCGCCGCACCACCCACGCGGGATACGGACAAGCCGGCATTTACCGCCGGACGGAAGCCGGAATTGAACATCTCCGTCTCCAGATAAATCTGCCCATCCGTGATAGAAATCACATTGGTGGGAATGTATGCGGACACGTCGCCAGCCTGGGTCTCAATAATGGGCAATGCGGTCAGAGAGCCGCCCCCCAGCTTGTCGGAAAGTCTGGCCGCCCGCTCCAGCAGTCTGGAATGCAGGTAGAACACGTCGCCCGGAAACGCCTCACGTCCCGGCGGACGCTTCAGAAGCAGGGACAGGGTACGGTAAGCGGCGGCATGCTTTGTCAGATCATCATAGATAATCAACACGTCCTTGCCGTCTTCCATCCACTCCTCGCCCATGGCGCATCCTGAGTATGGCGCAATGTATTGCAGAGGAGCCAGCTCGCTGGCGGTAGCAGCCACGATGGTGGTATAATCCATGGCACCGTACTCTTCTAACTTCGTCACGATGGATGCCACAGTAGAAGCCTTCTGGCCGATAGCCACATAGATGCATTTTACATTCTGCCCCTTCTGGTTAATGATCGTGTCAATGGCGATAGCCGTCTTGCCTGTCTGGCGGTCGCCGATAATCAACTCGCGCTGTCCCCTTCCGATGGGGATCATGGAGTCAATCGCCTTGATACCTGTCTGCAAAGGAGTGTCCACGGACTTTCTAGCGATTACGCCGGATGCCACCCTCTCAATCTGACGGAATTTGCTGGTCTCGATAGGCCCTTTGCCATCGATCGGCTGTCCCAGGGCATTGACTACCCTGCCAAGCATCTCGTCTCCCACAGGAACTTCCACCACTCGCCCGGTGGTCTTTACTAAGTCACCCTCGTTGATATTTTTATGATCTCCGAGAAGCACCACGCCCACGTTGTCTTCCTCAAGGTTCAACGCCATGCCATAAACTTCTCCGGGAAACTCAAGAAGCTCGCCCTGCATCGCCTTCTCCAGACCATGCACACGGGCAATACCATCAGCAACCTGGATTACAGTACCAGTATCGGACACTTCAAATTTGGTACTATATTTTTTAATCTGTTCTTTTATCACAGAACTGATCTCTTCAGGTTTCAAATTCATGATACTCTTGCACCTTCTTTCTATATATTTGTAATCTGAAGCTTTGACAGATCCTTTGCCATATTATTCAGCTTCGTGCGGATACTGCTGTCCACTACCCGGTCGCCGATGCGTATCATCATGCCCCCGATCAGGGATGCATCCACCCGGTAATTCATCCGTAAGGACTGATAGGATGTGGTCTCCAGCAATTTCTTCTCAATGCCGGCCCTCTCCTCCCCGGAAAGTTCCTTGGCGGAAACCACGTCAGCAGTTCCAATCTTCTTATACTCCCTTACTTCCTCTAAAAAGTAAGCAAGAATGCCTTCTATCTCCGAAAATCTGCCTTTTTCTACAACTGTAGTAAAAAGTCCCATCAACTCATTGGAAACCTTGCCCTCAAAAGCATCCTTCAAAATCACATGCTTTTCCTCCACAGGGATTTTCGGATGATTCAGAAGCCTGACATACTCCTCATTTTCCTGAAATATGTCCTGCACAGCCTCCACTTCCTCCATCATGGAATCCATGGCGCCATTCTCCACGGCCACCTCGAACAAGGCATCGCCGTATGTTTTTGATACTAACTTAGCCATGTGTCATCACCCATCTCTTCCAAAGTGTCTGCGATTAACTGTGACTGCTTACTTTCATCCAAAGAAGATGCAACAATCTTTCCAGCCATCAGGGTCGCCACGGAAATCACTTCCTGCTTCACCTGATCCTTGACCTTATTCTTCTCCAACTCCGCTTCCCTATTGGCGCGGTCAATTACCCGTGCAGCCTCTTCCTTGGCCTCGCCGATAATCTCTGACTCCTTTTTCAGCGCCTTCTTGCGGGTCTCTGTGAGAATCTCCTCGGATTCCTTCTGAACATTCCTTAACTTATCATCGTACTCCGCCTTGAATTTCAATGCGTCATCTTTTTCTTTGGCGGCTGTCTCCATCTGCTCCCTAATGCCATCCTGCCTCTTTTGCAAGAATACTCTTGCGGGAATAAAGAGAAGAAATGACAGGAAAAATGCCAGAAACAGCATTGCCAGAATCGTAATGCAGGAATCTAGCAACAACTGTGGATCCAGGCCGAAAATACGGTTGCCCAGCCCGCCCGCCAAAAAAACATTCATTACATTCACTTGATACCCTCCTTTCTGCAACTAATGCACCAAAGCCTGCGCTGTCCATAGCGCAAACCTTGAGAGTTGATTCGTTGCTACCATTCACGGCTTCGCCGCCCATGGTAACAATTCGTTTCGCTTCGCATGGCATTTTCATGCGTATGCGAAACTCCAACTCTTATCCTCTCAGAGGGTTAGCGAATAACAGAATAAGTGCAACGACCAAACCATAAAGACCTGTTGTCTCGGCAACCGCCTGGCCCAGAAGCATGGTGGACATAACATCACCCTTTGCCCCCGGATTGCGTCCCACTGCGGAAGCGCCGTAACCTGCCGCAATACCCTGACCTACACCAGGACCAATACCTGCGATAACTGCCAATCCTGCTCCGATTGCGAAACCCATTGCGATTAAACCCTGATTATCAATATTCATTTTTAAATCCTCCTTTAATTATGAAAGTACCATTTTTTCGATTATGCCAGTCTCCCCAGCACAAACAATCAACGAAAATGCTGATTTTGCATTTTTCAGAAGATCTTAGCAAATCTTAGCCTGCGTCTTTTGCAGGGTTAGATTTGGTTAGTTCTTTTTACATCTCGTCCCCGATCGCATCGGACACGAAGCACATTGTCAACATACAGAATACGTATGTCTGAATCGCCCCTGCAAACACGTCCAAATATGCATGAAGGGCTGCCGGCCAAATCAACGTAAGTACCTTCGGCAATAATCCGTACAGAAGTCCCATCATAACTGTCCCGGACAAGATATTGCCAAACAGACGCAGCGACATGGAAATCGGAGTGGAAAACTCACTGATCAGATTCATCGGGAAGAACAAGAAGATCGGTTCAAACAATCCCTTAATCTTGCCAAACTTCTGATATTTGAATCCATTAAACTGAATCAATACCCATGTGATCAAAGCCAGCGGAAATGTCACGCCAAAATCCGCTGTCGGCGGCCTGAGGCCGAGTAACCCCGACAGGTTGCACACCAGGATAAAGATAAACAGCGAACCCACGTAGTTGCGGAACTTCACTGCCTTTTTCTCCCCCATGGAACTAGAGACCATGCCGTCTAGCATTTCCACAATCAGTTCCACGACGTTCAGAAATGGCCCCGGCACTTGGTCGGGACTGGCCTTTTTAATCGCACGGTTTGCACAGAGCGCAAAGACCAGAATGGTCAGCATGACGATAATCAGCGAAATATGCGTCGTCGTCAAATAC
>CATKZA010000015.1 GCA_949841235.1 uncultured Clostridiaceae bacterium | reverse complement strand
AGACATTTGTACGGCAAATTTGCACGGGAGGAGAAGCACATGCCAGTAATTAAGGAACTGATTCGCAAAGAGGACAATGGGACTTTGAGTTTTGGGAATTATGAATATGACACCAAGCAGAAGAAGTCTGATTTTGAGTTTGAGGGAGACCTGTATAAGGTGAAGACATTTAAGGAGATTACCAAACTGGAAAAGAACGGCCTGTTTGTATATGAGTCCGTGCCTGGGACGGTGGTGACGGAATTGAAGGCCACGGACAGCGAGACGATCTTTTCCGTGGAGGGCTTGGAAGATACTTCCATAACGCTGGAGCTGGAGCCGGAGACAGAGTATAAGGTCTATGTGGATGATACCAGTTTTGATAAGATGAAGACGAACTTGGGCGGAAAACTGGTGCTGAGCCTGGAGATGGATGCGGGCCAAGTGGTGAAGATCCGCGTGGTGAAGTTATAGCCTATGGCGAAGGGCAAGAATAAGACCGTTTTTTTCTGCAAGGAATGTGGTCACGAGAGTGCCAAGTGGCTTGGGCAGTGTCCCGGATGCAAGGAGTGGAATACCTTCGTGGAGGAGCCGGTAGTGAAGTCCTCCGGGGGAAGCGTCCAGAGAATCAGGGAACGGCGGGAGCCTGTCAGGCTGTCGGAGGTGAATGTGACCAGGGAAGTCCGCACATTGACGCAGATTGGAGAACTGGACAGGGTGCTGGGCGGTGGCATCGTCACTGGCTCGCTGGTGCTGGTGGGCGGAGATCCGGGGATTGGAAAGTCCACGCTTCTATTGCAGATGTGCCAGAAATTGGTGAAGGGTGGCAGGAACGTGCTGTATGTATCCGGCGAGGAGTCCGAGAAGCAGATCAAGATGCGGGCGGACAGGCTGGGCGATTTCGGGCAGGATATGCTTTTGCTCAGCGAGACGGATCTGGATCTGGTGGTGGACACGGTGCAGAGGATGAAGCCGGAGGTAGTGATTATCGACTCCATCCAGACCATGTACCGGGAGGAGCTTGGCTCTGCCCCGGGCAGTGTGGGACAGGTTCGGGAGACTACTGCTGCGCTGATGCGCCTTGCCAAGGGAATGGCGATTTCCATTTTCGTGGTGGGGCATGTGACCAAGGAAGGCGTGGTGGCAGGGCCCAGAGTGTTGGAACATATGGTAGATACGGTGCTTTATTTCGAGGGGGACGGCAGTGCCTCCTACCGTTTTCTGCGGGGAGTGAAGAACCGTTTTGGTTCTACCAACGAGGTAGGGGTCTTTGAGATGCGCGGGGATGGGCTGGTAGAGGTGTCCAATCCATCGGAATACATGCTGCAAGGCAGGCCGGAGGACGAGCCGGGTTCTGTGGTGGCATGTTCCATGGAGGGCACCAGACCCATTCTAATTGAAGTACAGGCCTTGGTTTGCCAGACGAATTTTAACATGCCTAGGAGGACGGCTGCCGGGACGGATTACAATCGAGTGAATCTTCTCATGGCGGTGATAGAGAAGCGGCTGGGCCTGCATATGGGAGACTGTGATGCCTATATCAACGTGGCGGGGGGAATGCGCATTCACGAGCCGGCGTTGGATCTGGCCATCGTGGCGGCATTGATTTCCAGTTATCGGAATACGGCTCTGAGCGGAGGCAGCATTTGCTTCGGGGAAGTGGGCCTGGTGGGCGAGGTTCGTGCAATCAATATGGCGGAACAGCGGGTATTGGAGGCTGCGAAGCTGGGTTTCAAGCGATGCATCTTGCCGGAGGTGAACCGGGGACAGCTGGAGATTAAGGAAACCCAGCGAAAGGGGATGGAGCTGATTGGCATCCAGACAATACATGAGTTACTGGGGGTGTTATAATTTATGGGTGTAAAGGCAACGGAACATACGACGGAATTGGTGCTTGACCGGATGGAAAACTCATTGGATTCTCTGGAGCAGATGTCCTTTGATTCTATCAATATAACGGATAAGCTGGTGAGCGGGATTGATGTGATACGCCAGTGCGTCTTGGAAATGAAAGAGGATGGGGAGAAGGACATTAAGGTGGTTTCGGATACGATTGAGGATCTTCTGAATGATTTGCTGGCTACGGCTTTCGAGGTAAATAACGTGGCCCATGAGTTGGAGAAGGAGACGGCTTACCAGCGGGGGACGCTGGAGAATATCAAGCAGATCGTGGAATTGCTGTATGCGATTACGTAGATTAGATGTGATTAGAATCATTCATCCCTATACGGATTAAAAGTCGCTTTCACTTCTTTATAAATATAGTCAGTGAAAGCGACTGAATTTGTTGCGATGAATAGTGAGGGAAAATATAATCCTTGAGGAGGCCGTCAATTATTTTTTTCGTATTCCTGCAGTAAATCTTCATTTATCCCATGCCCTCTTCTATATCTTGTGAAAAATATACCCCACAATTATTTCTGACATCTATATCCAAAAACAAATCCATGAACTCTTGGCAATGCTTTCCTATGGTGTCAAATAATATCTTACTTGATACAACGTTTTTGTTTCTTTGTTTTAACATGGAAAAAAATACTCCCAAAAAATCAATTGCTAGAAATACTTCTTGCTTTTTAGTACCAATCATAGCTTCTGATAAATCAGCCATATGCATATCCTCCATTTTTGCTTTATTATAAATGCCATCTCATTACCTTATATTACTTTCATATTCGAAAATATCTTGCCGTCATGCTTCTATATTTATATCCCATAATTTCAAAGAAATAAAAAACTGAAGCAATCCGTGGACTTATCTATATAGTGTTGTCTGCGAAGCAGATATGACTGTTTGCCTGCTTATTTTTGTGTTATTTAATATAATATCATATCATACATCTTCCTAAAATGGAAGAAAAATTTTGTCAAATGACATGGAATAACGATGTTGCACGCTAGAAATAATTGAATTGTGATACAATAGAGATATGTATTCTTTTGTTGCTATGATTGGCGAAGCCGTGAATAGTAACATTCTTTTACGCATGATACTATAAAGGGAAATGATTTATCTTGAATCGGCGTGTCGAAAGGAACTTTCGGCATTAGGGTTCATGGAAGGAAAAGGGGGAAGTGCCATGAAAAGAATTATTACGGAGCAATCTATCAGGAATTTTCAACAATGTCTCTACGAAGAGGAAAAAAGCAGTACCACGATACAAAAGTATATCAGGGATGTGAAGAAACTGATGGCTTTTGCGGGGAAAGAAGAATTGACCAAGAAGCGAATGATTGAATATAAGGAGGCGTTAATGGGATGCAAACAGTATAAGACAAGCAGCATCAACTCCTACTTGGTAGCGATTAATCGCTTTTTGAGCTACATGGGCTGGCATGATTTGTGCGTAAAGACCTGCAAAGTGCAGAAGGAGACCTTCACTCCGGAAAATAGGGATCTGAGCAGGGAGGAATATAAGAGGCTGGTGGAGACGGCCATGGCGGATGGCAGGACCAGGCTGGCACTGGTGATTCAGACCATCTGCGCCACGGGGATACGCGTCAGCGAGCTGGGGATGATCACGGTGGATGCGGTGAGGAACGGCATGGCCGATGTTTCCTGCAAGGGAAAGGAGCGGCGGGTTTTGATTCCCAGAAGCCTCCAGATGCTGCTGCTGGAGTACATCCGACGGGAAGGGATGGACAGCGGACCGGTGTTCTGCACCTCTAGTGGCAGGCCAATGGATCGGAGCAATATCTGGAAGGAGATGAAGATGCTTTGCGAGGAGGCGGGGGTGGAAAAAGAAAAAGTATATCCTCACAATCTGCGGCATCTGTTTGCGAAAACCTATTACCAGTTGGGAAAAGATATCGGCAAGACGGCGGATATTTTAGGTCACAGTAGTATTGAAACGACAAGAATCTATATCAAGACGCCCAGTCAAAAACATCGAAAAATCCTAGAAGATATGGGGCTTGTGCTCACAATATAAAAATACCACATAATATGGATTATGTGGTAAAATTACATAAATTTCAACTTGATTCTCATTATAACATATAAAATCTATAAATTCAATGAAAATTATTGAAAGAATTACAGTATCCTTTTTAATGGTAACTATTCACAACTATTTCTAGAGATAGACTAGGATCGCCTCGCTTGCACATAAGAGTCTGGTTCTTTTCTAGAAATATGCTTTGGAGGCTGTTCATCCCATCATGTGATAGTCCTTCAATGCTTTTTGTCTATGGCCATACCACATAATCCATATTATGTGGTATGGCCACTTGTTTTGGCATGACGGATAGGAATCGCTGCGTTATGAGAATTAGGCAAAGGGAGGGGCAATGGATTTTGTGCCTCAGCGTTTGTCTTTTCATATAAAGATACACAAGGGTATGTATTGAGAAGGAGGGAACAAAGAGACAAGAGAATGGGGATGTGCAAGATGCTGTGAATAGGGATTTGCGTTGGCATCGGTTTCCATTCGCCAGATGGAGAAGGAGGAAGAAACTAGCCTATGAAGACAAAGAAGAGAACAATGAAGCGAAAAGTGCTTGGGCTGACGCTATCTGCGGCACTGGTGCTATCCGGCTTGCCAGTTGCGGGCATCCCGGCGGCAGGGGGTGGCGATTGGAAGGCATCTGCCGCGCAGGAAGGGGGAGTTCCCGCCAGTGACGAGGGAGATGCGGTGACGGCCAGCGGCACCTTCGGAGGAGAGAAGGACAGCACCGGGGCGGAGATTACCCCGGACACCCACAAGTGGTCTTTTGCCGCAGGGACCGGGACGCTGACCATCAGCGGCGAGGGTGCCATACCCGATTACACCAGCAGTACCTATGCGGGATTGCCTTGGTATGGGAACAAGGACGACATTAAGAAGATTGTATTTACAGGAAATGTGACCAAGGTCGGCGGATATATGTTTTATAACTACAATCAGGTAGAGGAAGTGGACTTTGGCGCAGCGGAAGAACTGGCAGAGATAGGGGATCATTCCTTTTACGGAACCACGTTGCTGGAGACGCTGACCGGAACGGAGAAACTGACGACCTTGGGGGTTAACTGCTTCAAATCCAGCGGGCTGAAAGCGGTGAACATGCCCAGCGTGGAGGCAGTGCCGGAGGGTGCATTTAACGGATGCAGTTCCTTGGCAGCCATTCATTTCCAAGGTGCTACGGTTCTTGGAAAGCAGGCGTTCCAGAACTGCAAGGCACTGAAAGAGGTGGATGCCCCCAACGTGGGAAGCCTTGGGGAGAGCGCATTCAACACCTGCAATGTCTTGGAGGCCATCAATCTGCCGGAACTGACCACTATCACAGGTGGCTCCGCATTCTATGGCTGTGCAAAGATCCAGACCATATCTTTTCCGAAGTTGATGTCCATCAGTGCCAACAACACATTTATGAATTGTACTTCCCTGGAGACGATTGACCTGCCTGCAATGACTGAATTGGGCAATGCCGCTAGTTTTGCAAGGGGCTGTACCAGTTTGACATCGGTGAACATTCCCAATGTGGAACTAAAGGATGCCTCCCAGATCTTTGACGGTTGTTCGGCCTTGGTATATGTGGACATCTCTTCTGTGAAAAATCTAAACAATACTACCATATTTAAAAGCTGCGATAGCCTTAAGAGAATATACATGAAAGGGACGAAGCTTACATCTAAAATAGGTGCAAGTTTTTATAACGCTATAACATCCAAGCCTGTCATCTATCATTTGAGCGCAGCTACCAACATGGGTACCTATGCAAACCTCCAGGTTGTGGATTCCGAGGATGATTTTGCCGCCATAAAGGGGAAGGAAACCACCCTTCATCTGAGTCAGGAGAATTACGACATCGATTCACCGATAGAGCCGAAGGTGACGGGGAACGCCCAGGGCGCATCGGTGACATACGCCTACTATACAGATGTGGCATGCCGGAATCCGGTGGATGCTAATAATCCAAGCGCTAAGCCCACGGTGGCGGGGGATTATTTCGTGCGCGCTACTGCCACTGCCACGGACAGTGCCTTTGAGACCACCAGCAATCCGGCGGCTTTCAGAGTCTACGGAGAGATACCGGGTACCGGCTATACCTACCATAACGGAACCCATACTCTGACGATTACCGAGGCATCCGCTGTGGAGAGTGATTATGCAGCAAACAGTGCGCCTTGGTATAAACCTTATCGTTTGGAATTGGAGAAGGTGGTGGTGAAGGAGGGCGTGAACCCGACCAGGATTGGGGATTATGCTTTCAGCAATCTGCGCTGGATGACAAGTTTTAGTCTGCCGGATACGGTGACCAGCATAGGGGCGAGCGCATTTTCCGGCTGTTGGGTCTGGGAGGCGGAGAACGTGCTGACCACCAAGGTGACCAGCGTAGGCAAATCTGCATTTAATGGATGCAGGAAACTTACCGGAACCATGGCTCTCAATGAGAATATTACAGAAATACCGGATATGCTCTTTTATGAATGCTGGAGCGTTACGAAGATCGAGTATGCAGCGGATAAGATTACTTCCTTCGGGAGTCGTTGCTTTTATGGAAGCGGCGTGTCAGAACTGGCTCTTCCCAAGGATATTACGACAATCCCCGATTATTTTTACGCTGGCTGCAAGAATGTCACCAGCGTCACCATACCGGCATCAGTAACGACGCTTGGGGAATATTGCTTTAATGCGTGTGAAAGCCTGAAAGAGATAACCATACCAGACGGCGTGACGACTATTGGCAGTCGTTGCTTTTATGGTTCGGGCATTACTTCCATTACATTGCCGGAGGGATGCGTCAATATAGGGGATGGTGTATTTGGATATACTAAAAATTTGGAGACCTTTGAGATTCCGGCGAGCATGACTGTTCTTCCAGCGAGTTTATTTTATTATTCCGGAATAAAGAAACTGATCATCCCGGCTACGGTAACGCAGATTAACAAAGACGCATTGCGTGGGCTTAGCCGGCTGGAATATCTAGAGTTTGAAAAGGACGATTACGCTGACGATACCCTTGTGGGTTCTACGTCAACTGATGGCGGACAGAGTTATGACAGCACATTCGCCGGAGCGCCCAAGACGGCCATGATCCTTTGCGACGGCGCAACCTACGATCTCTTAGCGAGCCGGGGAACTCATCAAGCCGGCTGGCTGGCATCGGAGATTCTCTACAAGAGGAGCGAGGTTTTGGCTAATCTGGAGACAGAGTATGCCGCAGTCAAGGAAGAGGCGGGCAAACTTACGGCGGCAGACTACGATGGGGAGCTGTGGGAGGCATTCCAGACGGTTCTTTCCGAGTCGGAGACTCTGTTTGCCAAGGGGGAGACTGTCTACGACAAGATTACCAACAGGACGGCGGCGATCAACAGCATTTCTGCCGGGGCAAAGCCTTTCCTGAGAGCCACTTATCAGAAGACATTGGACATCTTAGAGTCAGATTATGACACCGATGGAGATGGTGCGGACGCATGGTTCGATTATTTGGATCAGCGGGATCTTGCGCTAGAGGTTTTGCAGAAGGGGGATGCTACCCTCACGGAAATTATCCAGAGCGATAAGCGATTGCGGAAGGCCTTGGGCGATATCGTCCTTCGACCTGTAGAGGGGCCGAAGGCAGAGGTTGAGCAGGCAATCAAGGAAGCACAGGCGTTGAAGGAGGCGGACTATACTCCCGAAAGCTGGGCAGCCCTCCAGGCGGCTATTAAGGAGGCGCAGGAGATTTGCAAGGATGCCACCAAGATTTCCCAGGTGGAAGAGGCAAAGAAGAAGGTGGAGGATGCCATGGCGGCCTTGGTAAAAGCATCGGTGACAGACCCGGGGGCAGAGCCGTCAAAGAATCCGGACACGCCCTCTAGCGCAGAGCCCAGCACTAATCCCAGCACAAAGCCAAGTACAAGCCCCAGCACAAAGCCAAGCGCATCGCCCAGCGGGGCACCCAGCACCCAGCCCACCAAGGATCCGGGGGGACAGACCACGAAAGACCCAAGTGGTTCCCAGATTAACAAAACTCCTGGCGGCACGGCAAACACCAAGAAAGTCAGCGTGAAGAAGGTGACGCTTAAGAAGGTGAAATCCACCAAGAAAAAGACCATTACCGTACAGTGGAAAAAAGTCTCAGGCGTTACCGGCTACCAGGTACAGATTGCATTGAACAAGACATTTAAAAAGGGCAAGAAAACCTACACTGTCAAGAAGGCAAAGACTGTGAAGAAGACTGTCAAGAGGCTTAAGAGGAAGAAGAAATATTATGTCAGAGTCAGAGCCTATAAGACCGTGAAGGGCAAGAAATATTACGGCAAGTGGAGCAAGGTGAAGAAAGTCAAAGTGAGATAGATAACATGCAAAGACGGTTCAAGGTCAGCAAAAAACGCTGGCTGGGAACGTCTAAGTTGCATGTAAGAAGAACGCAAAGCCAGCGTTCTTCACGGCAAGAGATGCAGGGAGTAGAAAAGAAGAGAAGGGAGAGAGCATGAAGAAAAAAAGTGGCACAATCCTAGCCCTTCTGCTTGCCATTGCCCTCGTGCTGACCTCGGGGTGGGAAATTGCCCCAGGACAGCCGGGCGGCAGGGCATCGGCAGAAGAGACGGGGTTCCAGAACCTGAACCAGCAGGAGATTGTAGAAGCCATGGGAGCCGGATGGAACCTGGGCAATCAGCTGGAGGCCAACAGCAACGGCACGCCGGCGGAGGATGCCTGGTCAGGAGTAAAGGTTACCGAGCGCATGATTCGCACGGTGAAAACCAGCGGATTCAAAAGCATCCGCATTCCGGTATCCTACCTGTCAAAGATTGGCGCATCGCCCAATTACACGATCAACAAAGCTTGGCTCGACCGGGTGCAGGAGGTGGTGGACTGGGCAATCAAGTATAAGCTCTATGTCATTATGAACATCCATGGGGACGGATATTCCACGGTCACCGGTGGCTGGATTCTTCCGGGAGCTAGTGATCAGGATACGATCAAGACGAAATATGAGGCCGTGTGGAAGCAGATTGCCGCCCGGTTCAAAGATTATGACCATCACCTGATCTTCGAGTCTATGAACGAGATCGGGGCGAACATCTTGGAAAAAGATGGCATTACCGATGAAGAGATTCGGAGCGCCTATCAAAATATCAACGACTACAACCAGATCTTCGTGGATACGGTGCGTCAGAGCGGCGGCAGCAATGACAAACGCTGGCTTCTGGTGCCCGGCATGAATACCGACATCGATTATACCACCGGGGACTATGGGTTTGAAATCCCCGAGGACACCCACCGCAGCGGAGAGATACCAGAAGAACAGAAGCGCATCATGATATCCGTGCATTACTATCAGCCCTGGGCATTCTGCGGAAAGGAAGACTACACTATCACCCAGTGGGGAGAAGAGGGAGACAGCAGCAAAAAGGTAGGCTACGGCCAGGAGGACGATATGGCGAAACAGTTCGCCAAGCTCAAAGAAACATTCACCAGCAAGGGCTATCCGGTAGTCATAGGCGAATATGGCTCCATCGACAAAAGCACCAAGAAGGATTCTGGATTGGACGCATGGGGGGAGCCTGATCCGGAAAACAATAAGTTCCGTGCCACCTATGCGGCCGTTCTGTGCATGACCAGCCTTCAGACCGGCTGCATCCCCGTATACTGGGACAATGGATGGAACGGGGATCTGGGATTCGGCATATTTGACCGAAAGACATACAAAGTGACCCAGCCGGGTATCTTAGAGGCAATCATGAGCGCCTATGACAAGAAAGAAGGCACGGCAACAGCCATCACGCTGGATCAGAAAACCATGGAACTGGACATGGTGGACGGTGCCAAAGCCCTCAAGGCAAGCCTGACCCCGGCGGACGCTAAGGACATGATCCAGTGGGAGAGCAGCGATACCACGGTAGCCGCTGTCAGTTACAAGGGAGCCGTTACGCCGAAAGGCGCAGGTACCTGCCTGATTACGGCCACCGTGCAGGGGGGCGCATCCGCTTGCTGCATGGTGAAAGTGAAGCAGCCAAAAACATTCAAGGCGGGACTCTATGCCAATAATTCGTATGATTGGAACATGCTGGAGGGGGACAATTACTTGGAACTGACAGAAGATGGCGGAGGAGGCTTTACCATCTCGCTCTCGGGAAGCAAGGATCAGATGTCCACGCTGAACACCCTCTTCATCAAGGACGTGACAGTGCATCGGGAGGTATCCCAGACATCCATCCTTAACAGCGCAGTCTTCGAGGTGGAAAACTTGCAGTTCAATGGCCGTGATTGTACCATGAGCAACAAAACTTTTCCCTATGAGGAAGAAGATGAATATAAGAATGACAAGCCCACCGGGAAGAGAACCGTGCCGGATATCTGCATGCTGAACTATTGGTATGAGCCGGCAAACTGTATCACGGATTTGACAAAGAATGAGGGCAAGGACAATGGATGCAGTTTCCCGGAAGAATATTACGTGGATGGCGTCAACACCATAACCATGAAGGTCACGGTCAAGGATGCCGTTCTGAAAAAAGACTATGCCCCGGCTGAAGTCCCGGCAACAGCCCTGTCCTTGGCAAAGGACGGCGTGGGAGTTCATCCCGGCAACGTGGTGGCTCTGGCGGCCACGCTGATGCCGGAGAATACCACGGAGAAGATTCTGTGGTTCAGCGAGGACAGAAGCATTGCGGAGGTAGCCCAGGACGGCACCGTCACAGGCATCAAGAAGGGGGTGACCATCGTTCATGCCATGACTTATTCGGGACAGGATGCGTCGTGCAGGATCACGGTGGATGAAAATGCCGTAGAAGAGCCGGTCGCTTCTCCCGGTGCAGAACCTAGCACAGAGCCCGGCGCGGAGCCCAGTGCAGAGCCCAGCACGGAACCCAGTGCAAAGCCCAGCACGGAGCCCAGCGCAAAGCCTAGTCAGGCACCCAGTACCCAGCCTGATGTGAAACCCAGCGCAGAGCCGATTAAAAAGCCCGATGCAAGTGCCGGACCCGACAACCAGACAGGAAGCAAGAGCAAGGCATTGTCCGTGGGAACAGCCTTTGCGGCGGGGAAACTCAAATACAAGGTGACCAGTGCCGCGGCAGGAAAGACGGCAGTGGCAGTGCAGGGGGCGAAGAGCAAGAAGGCCAAGAGCCTGACCATCCCCGCAAAAGTCAGCACCAATGGAACATCCTACGCTGTTACATCTGTGGGAGCCAATGCATTCAAGAAATGCACGAAACTGAAAAAGATTACCATAGGAAAGAACATCGTCACCATTGGCAAAAACGCATTCAGCGGATGCAAGTCGCTGAAAAAGATTACGGTTAAGACTGCGAAGTTGAAAAAGGTGGGAAAGAACGCCCTGAAGGGAATCCACAAGAAAGCGGTGGTCAAAGTACCGAAAAA
>CATKZA010000014.1 GCA_949841235.1 uncultured Clostridiaceae bacterium | reverse complement strand
CTGATGCAGCCTCTGCTGGCTTTCCAGCTGGCGAAACATAAATTCCTTTCGGTCAGCCCGCTTCTTTGCCTCGGACTTCTCCTGGGCTCTGATTGCCTGCTCCTTCAAAGCCTTCTTCATCCTCTTGTGACGCTTATCCCACCAGGACTCTTGCTCCCGCTCCGCTTTTGGACCGCTCCCGGAGTCGGACTTGCTGAATCCCTCCCCGTGATGCTCCTCGATGGTGGCTCCGAAATGTTCAATCACCAGACTTCCGCTATTTCCACCCCAGCCATAGAAGGGATTGGGCACTGCCCTGTCCTCCACGAAATATCCCAGCACCCAGGCCTCATACTCCGGATCATTCTTCATCTGCTCCCATCCCTCATCCGAGATGGAAATAATCACGTCATCATTGAGCCTGGTAGGGTGATAGGGAATGGTTCCAAGCATGGAGTAAAAATGCGCCTGGTACTCTGCCATGGTCATATTATCCCTGTCAATATGCTCCCCGCCGAATTTCCTCCTCACGGCCTTTCCCGCATTTACCTGGGCGCTCACATGGGAAGCATCCTGGGGATGCTTTGCCTTGTATTCCTCCACCACGCTGGGTTTCTCCGCCGTTTGGCCAGCGTCCCCCTCAAGGGATTCCACCTCGTTGCAGGATGCCTCGAATCCATCCTCCGCCTCCCGGCGTTCCGCCCTATTGCCATAACTCCCTGTGCGATACCCATAATTTCCCGCCAGCAGGCTGTGATATATCATGCTCATCCGCTCTCCCTCCATACGAACCGACCTAAGATTCTCTGCGATGATGGCAAATTCATCCATCACCATGCAATCATTTCTCTTACCCTATATATCGTAATTTGAGGAAAATAAATAATGCCTTTCCGTAAAAATAGCATAATCCGACCATGAGAAAGCAAAAAATAACCATGGGGAGCCTCCCATCCGGAAGGCTCCCCATGGCACATCATTCATCGGACCGGCAAGCGCATCTGCCGACAATCCATCAACTCTCCCCGGCCAATGCCGCATTCGCCTGCTCCACTTTTAATTTCACAAGAAGAACAGTAATAATCAGGTTAATGACCATGGGAATCCACAGATACATCACGTAGAGCATATTGATGCAAGACTGGGACTGTACCGCCGCATTGGCCACGTACCCGCTTGCCGCCAGAAGCCATCCCGCAAAGGCCGTGCCGATGCCCCCGCCAATCTTCACTCCCAGAGAAGTGCAGGAATACATGGTGCCGTCAATCCTCTTCCCCTTAGTCAGATACGTGTATTCCGAGCACTCTGCAATCAGCGCATTCAAATCCCCCTGCAACGGACTCATTCCCAGAGATGCCATGCCGGAAAATAGGAGCATCAGGGGAATATTCCCCATATAGCCGGCCACGATCACCAATCCCCTGCATATGGTCGCCAGAATATAGCCCATCAGGTTCAGCTTATACATTCCCCGCCACCGCTTCACCAGAATGGGGGTAAAGACCAGCCCCACAATCAGGGGAATGTTGATTGCCCAGGCAAAGACCCCCAGCAGGGAAGCATTTCCCAGAATATAAGTCATAAAGTAAATGCCCATGTTTAGCGTGGCGGTAAAGATCTGCATCAGGACATACATCACGCAGATAATCAAATAATACTTGTTGGAAAACAGCATCTTTGCCGCCACTCTCAATCCATATTTCTCCTCTTTCCCCCCGGATTCTGACCGCTCAGGCTCTCCGGCTACGCCTCCTTCGGACGCATCCCGTCCTGCTGGGGAATCCACCTCCCCCTCGTCACGGGATACATTCTCATTCAACTCCTCCTCCGGCAATTCCTTTACGGAGAACACAGAAATGGTATTTACCACCAGACCAATCACGGCATAAATCATCGCCATGGCGCGCCAGCCCGCAGCGCCACCTCCCAACGCCTTCACCGCATCTACGGTAATCGTCTGGATGAACAAGCTGGTGCCAAAGGCAAACATGAATCGGATGGAACCCATCTGCACCCGCTCGCTTCCATTTTTCGTCACCAGCGCCGTCAGCGCCGAGTATGCGATATTGTTGGCGGTATAAAACACCGCATTCAGCAGCGTGTAAGCAATGAAGAACCATACATACTGGGCAGCATCCCCCAGATGAACCGGTATGAAAAACAGTGCAACAATCATGCCAGAGCAGCCAATGTACGCCCAAAGCATCCACGGCCTGGCCTTCCCCATCCTGCTCCTCGTCTTGTCAATCAGCGACCCGAAGAACACATCCGTCACTCCGTCAAAGAGCTTAGAAACCATCATCAAGGTTCCCACGATCCCCGCATTCATCCCGATGGTATCCGTAAGGAATATCATCAGGAAGGAGGACAGAAAGGCATAGACCACATTTCCCGCAATATCCCCAGAGCCATACCCCACCTTATTGTACCATCTCAAATATTTTCTCTCTCCCATAAGCAATACCTCCACAAGTGTTACTATTCACAGCCGTTCAGACCAAATCATTATGCATTAAATAATAACAACTATTTCTCCATGCCAGGAATCAGCGTTACCCCAAAACTAAATTCCTTCTCGTCAAAACAATACCTCTCCACCAAATCCGGCCCGCAGCTGCAAGAGCCGATGCCATTCTGCTTGTAATCCAGGCACAGTACCGTGCAGTCCGCTTCCTCCAGTTCGTAATGATGCTTCTTCTCCGTCAATTCCTCCTGCAAATAGCAGGATGCCTGAAAGGAAAATTCCTTCTCCGAAACCGCTGTCAGGCACTTTCCTCCCCCGGAAACCTTCACGAATTCGCATCCCCCATGGCTCCCATTCTCCTGGGGGCGAATATAGTCCTCATGCAGTTCCTCCACCTTCGCCGAGAATTGGCTGTGATAGCCCGCCCGACATTTGTCCGGATAATTTTCGTAGGGGCCGATGCCATAGTATGTCACATCCCCAAAATCCTTTTTCAGGAAAAGACGCAGCCCGAATCTGGGAAAGGCCGGAAGTTCCCCATCCTTCCGCACTTCCATCTCCATGGCAATCTTTCCCCAAGGCTCCACCCGCCAGGTCACATCCATATCGCATATCCTGTGTAGCGATGCTGCGCACAGAGACATGGTGCTTCGTATCACTACCGCCTGATACTCCCGACGAACCTCCGTGGAATAAGCCCTAGCCCTGCTCTGGTGGTAACATGCCCCCATCCATTTCTCCTTGATCCTCTGGTCGTTGTCCGTGGGAGCCCTCCAGATATTCACTTCCATCTCCCTTTCCAGCACATGCCTTCCCCCCATGGAAAGTTCCCGGAAAAGCCCGGTGAGCTTATTGTACACATACTGAATCTTATCATTTTCAATGATTACATACCTGTCGTCCTCCCTCACATTGAGCGGCTGTCTTTCCCCCTCTTCCATGAGAAGGTTTCTGGCTTTCTGGTTCCTGCCATCCCCATTGGCAAGCAAAACCTCGTCAAAGCCCAGAGAGCTTCCCTTCTCACGGAGACCATCCCCCGCTCTCAGACAATAATTAATCCTCAGATAGCATTTGCCCTTGTCGGGAACGTCCACCGGAACCTTCACCTTCCCCGTACAGCCAGGAGCGATGCTCCCCTCCCAGGGAATCTGCCCCTGCGCCGCAATCTCTCCGTCGCAGTCCAGCTCATATGCCAGGCACGCATAGTCCTCCAGATTGACGAAATTCATATAATTGCGCAGCAGCAGTTCCCCCTTGCTCTGATCATACCCCACCACTCTGGCGGGGCGGTATACATTTTTGTATTCCAGCAGGCCGGTATGGGGCGTCCTGTCAGGATAGACCAATCCGTCCACGCAAAAGTTCCCATCGTGAAGCCGCTCCCCATGGTCTCCCCCATAGTAATACTTCGCCTTTCCCGTCTCACTCTCTCCCTTGTAAACGGCATGGTCGCACCACTCCCAGACAAATCCGCCGCAGATCACCTCATTCTCCTGAATCAGCTGAAAATAATCCTCCAAATCCCCGGGGCCATTCCCCATGGCATGGCTGTATTCCACCAAGAGATAGGGCTTATCAGGCTGGCTGTTTACATATGCCGATACTTCATCAAAGGCCGGATACATTTTGCCGAAGAGGTCAATATTGGAAAAATCATAAGTTCGCTTGTCACTGTGGTAGGAAGCACTCTCATAGTGGGTCAGCCGGGTGGCATCAAAAGCCTTCGTCCACCGAAGCGCCTCCTCAAAGGCGCATCCATAGGCGCATTCATTTCCCATGGACCAGATGACGATGCAGGGACGGTTCTTCTCCCTGTGGACGCAGAGCTTGGTACGATCCAGCGTAGGTTCAATAAAGTCAGGATGATCCGCAATCCTTTCATTCCAGCGAATCTTCGCATGATCCCAATCCGAATCCCGAAGATAGGGCGTCAGCGTTCCGTGGCTCTCATTGTCCGCTTCGTCAATCACGAAGAAGCCATACTCGTCGCATAACTGGTAAAAATATGACACATTGGGATAATGGCTGCTGCGGATGGCATTGAAATTATGCTGCTTCATCATCTGCAAATCCTTCTTCATCTGCTCCAGTCCCACCGCAGGCCCGGTGACAGGGTCGGAATCATGGCGGTTCACCCCTTTAAACTTCACCGCTCTGCCATTTACAAACACCACATTGCCAGCCACATGGATTTCTCGGATTCCCACCCGGTCAACGATGGTCTCCCCCCGGGACTGCATCACCATGGTATACAGGTAGGGCCGCTCCGGATTCCACAGGATGGGATGGCCAATTTCCATGCTGCAAGCGAAAGAATACTCCCCATCCTCCTCCGAAGGTCTCAGTTCCCCCGAAGCCACCTGACTGCCGGAAGCATCGAATATCCTAATCTCCGTGGGAACGGCTTCCTCCCGATAATTGGCTCGCACCGTCACTCTTCCCCGGTCTCCCTCCACCGCCGTGGTGGTAAAATAGTCAAAGACAAACTGTTCCGGCCTCTTCAGCAGGTACACATCCCGGAAAATGCCGCTCATGCGGAACTTATCCTGATCCTCCATGTAAGTCCCGTCGCACCATTTCAGCACCAGCACTGCCAGCCTATTTTCCCCCTCCCGAATCACCTCCGTCACGTCAAACTCGCTGGCGGCATGGGATACCTGGCTATATCCCACATACCTTCCATTCAGCCATACATAGAAGCAGGAATCCACCCCCTCGAAAGTCAGGTACGCTCTGGGCGCATCCTCCGCCCGCTCATACTGGAAATCATAGACATAAGCCCCGCAGGGATTTTCCTGAGGCACGTAGGGCGGGTCAATGGGAATGGGATACCTGACATTGGTGTACTGGTGGCTGTCATACCCCGCCATCTGCCACGTTCCCGGCACCCCGATGCGGTCAAAGCCCTGGCAGGCATATCCCAATTCATAAAATCTTTCCTGCACATCGTAAATGCTCTTATAATAGCGAAAATTCCACGTCCCGCAGAGCATCTGGAGCCTGTCTGAATCCTCCCTGTTGGTCACCAGATTTCCCATATTCTCCGATGCAGGAACGTAATACGCCCTGCTCGGCAGAGTGTTTTCATGCAGAACCTTCAAGTTCTCATAATGCTTTGGCACAATCATAGAAACCTCCATTCCGAGAACGTATGTTTTGAAAAACCGCAAGAGAAGGCGGCGGATTCCTTTTCTCTTGACGGTTCAGGGCTATTTGTGACGTTCTCAGCACAAATAATCCTATGTAATTTTCGATTACTATAGTAAACGATAAATTATTTTGTCGTTTACTATAACTTTTCTTGTATGCATATTATACCCTGCATCCGCAAAAAATGTCCATGGACAGCATTGGACAAAACATGCACAAAATGATACGATGTTACTATCCACAGCCATAGCCGGAAAAAAGCCAGAATCCTTGTGCTAATCCATACGATTCCGGCATGCTCAGAGCATTGCTTTGGAGCATGAAAAAAACTGGCATGGGTACCAGACATTCCCCCAGAAAGGACGTGACCGCATGTATGTAAACTCCGGATACCTGAATAACTCCCTCATTGATTTTATGGACAAGAGCAGACCCCTCATCGTGGAAAGCTGCGGAACCTACCGCCTATTTACCCGCCCCCGCCTCCCCACCTACCGCCCCAAGGGGAGAATCGACTATCAGCTGCTGTATATTGCGGCGGGAAAAGCACACTTTTACTTCAAGAAGGACGAGGAGACCATCGTCACCGCCGGGCATATGGTTCTGTACCGCCCCAGAGAGATGCAGCGATATATCTACTATGCGGAAGACCAGACGGAAGTATACTGGGTGCATTTTACCGGAAGCCATGTGAAGCAGCTGCTGAAAAAATATCATTTCCCCGCCAAGGACCATGTGCTGTATTCCGGCACTTCCCCCGTATACCAGAGGCTGTTTCGCACGATGATCCAGGAACTCCAGCTGCGCAAGCCGAATTATGAACAGCTTCTGACCATGCTTCTGCATCAGATTCTCCTTCTCACCCACCGATATTCCGGGGAAGAAAAGATGAAAAATAACTACGTGCAAAATGAAATCGAGCGGGCAACCAATTATTTCAACGAACACTACCAGACAGACATCAGCATAGAAGACTATGCCGCCTCCAGAAACATGAGTACCAGCTGGTTTATTCGGAATTTCAAGCAATACAACGGAATCACTCCCCTGAACTATATCCTCAGCGTCCGAATCGCCAACGCCCAAAACCTGCTGGAAACCACAGAAGATACCATATCAGAAATATCCTCCATCGTTGGCTACGACAATCCCCTGTATTTCAGCCGCCTCTTTAAAAAGCAGACGGGATTGTCCCCCAGAGAGTACCGCAGAGAAAAAGCAGGAGATTGACACCTCCTGCTTTTATGTTCACAATCCCATCCCTGCCATTGCCAGCCCTTCATCCGCTCATGGGATGACATCTCTGCCTGACAATATTTAAAATTCAAACCGCTCCATCATCTGCACCATGGTGGCCACCTGAGCCGACTGCTCTTCGCTGACAGCAGCAGTCTCCTGGGATGTGGCAGAGTTGTTGTCCACAATGGATGCCACCCTGGTAATATTGCTGTCAATGTTATTCATTTCCTCCACATCCTGTCTCAAAATCTTTGCCACATGATCCATCTTTTCCGTGGCCGCCTTCGCCCCGGCCATAACCTGATTCATATTTTCCGCCGTCTCGCCAGCAATCTCTATTCCCTTGTCCACTGCGGAAACCGTAGCTTCAATCAAATGGGTGGTCTCTCCCGCGGCCGCAGCAGATTCCTCTGCCAATTTTTTCACCTGTTCTGCCACAACAGCAAATCCCTTCCCGGCCTCCCCGGCTCTGGCGGCCTCAATCGCCGCATTCAGGGACAGCAGGTTTGTCTGCTCGGCAATATCCTCAATAGTTTCTATAATCGAACGGATTTGCTCAGAACACTGGCTAATCTCCCCGATCGCCTTTGTCAGTTCCTGCATCTTGACATTGCCCTGGGATAGCGTCACGCCCGCTTCCGCTGCAATCTCCACGGTAGAAATGGCCTCCTCTGCGCTCTTTCCCATGCCCTCCGTCATCACATCCACCATTTTTGCCAAGTCAGTCACTTCCAAAGCCTGGGCGGTACATCCCTCTGCCAAATCCACGGAAGCCTGGGCAAGCTGCTCGGAACCGCTGTCAATCTGCTGTGCCGTATCCCGTATGGTAAGGAGCACGGTTTTCGTCTCGTCCTTGATTTTCAGCAGGGATTCCTTGATGATCTCAAACTCCCCCACATACTCTTGCACTACATCAACATTGTAGTTTCCCTGTCCCATCTGTTCCAGTACGTTTGAGATTTCCCGAATCATATTGGTGTAATTGCTCTTCATGAAATTAATGGCCGCCACCATCTTCCCCACCTCGCTGCCATCCTCTTTCATATCCGTTTCCTGATGAAAATTTCCCTGGGCCAGGATGGTCATCTGTTCAGACACCTGGATAATGGGGCGCAGCAATTCCTCTTTTGCAAATTTGATGGTGCGCATGATTTCCAATACGATGTACGCAAAAGAAAGTATAAATAAGATCTCACTCACGATCATGATAATATTTACTGTATTCTTTATCCTGCTCTCCCGCTCCTGAATATCATCAATGTTCTCATCTGTAAGAGTGGTGATTTCCTCCACAGCGGCATTATATGCTTCCCCGAAAACTATGGCAGAAGCTCTGGAAGTATTTCCCTCATCGGCATATCCCATCGCCTCCTCCTCCAGCGGCACCAGCCCATTGGACAATTCGGCAATATGCTCCATGCACTCCCACTCCTCGCTTGTGAGGCGATTCTTTTTCAAACCCTCCCAAGCAATATCGCGGTTCTTATCCTGATCCAGTTCTTTCATATAAGCATCATAATGCTCTTTTTTCCCCGTGACGGCATAGGCCCGCACCTCCGAGGTAAGTTTCTTGGAACCCAGGCGGTACTGGTTCAGAAGCATGGTATTTTCCAGCTGCTCCGCCTCCACCGCCGACAGCAGGAAGTTTGACCCAATGAATGCCAGCAACAGCACAACGCCCGTTGCCACTATGCCGACAGTCCTCTTGACGATTTTTTTCAGGCGGGCGGCCTGGCCATACTCCACTGCCTGCTTTTCCGTTTTGTCTTTTTTCATACATTCTCCATTTCCGCAAAGTAAACAAATCGTTTCCATCCACGGTCTTGCCGCTCACAGTAACCATTCATATATCTCCGCTTATTGCAACCACATGATATGATGTCGTGGCCAAAAGGTATTTTGACCCTAGCATCATGATAATTCCATTATACTTTTTACCGTATAAATATGCAATAAAATGTTACTATTCACAGCAATTTTCTAGAAAATGACACAATCGCCGCACATGCACACAAGATTCTGGTTTTTTCAATACTGCAAAGGCCACGGCATAAGCCATGGCCTTCACATAAATATGATTATGAAAGTAGTTAACAAACCTTTCTACAAAAGCACGTCCACCTTCCTCAGCAGCTGGGGCTGCTGTTCTTCGCCTCCATCTGCTGACGCATCCCTCTCTTCCCCCCGCTCTGCCTTCTCAGTCTCCTCTGCGGGTCTCGCATCCTGCTTCATGTCGCGAACCGTCTCAGCCATCTGCCTCATCTGGCCGGCCGTGGCATTTTCCGCCCTCTCTTCCACTTCCTGTAACTGCTTTTGCTTTGCCTCCATGTTTCCTCGTCCCCCATCGGCGCTGATTTCGCCCTTGAGAATCTTGGCCGTGGCTTTCAGTCCGCTGGCAGCCCTGCGCCCGGCCTTGGAAATTTCCATGGATGCATCGGCCGATATGACAGCCTGCATATTGCTGGCAGAAAGACTGTTGGAATCTCCATTGGAAGTTCCATGGGAAGGCTTATCCGCAGATTCCGATGACATTTCATTTTTCGCAGCACCGGATTCCTGCTTCTGCTTGCGCTGCTCGATCTGATGCTTGCGCAGTTCATTATTTAATTCATTGATCCGCTGCTGCATCTGCTGTTTCTTCTTCATCTTCTCTTCCATGCTCATGGAATCATTCTGGGACAATTCCTGCATCTGCTGCCGGATATTTTCAATCTCTTTCATGATGCCCTTGCTGTAGGAATCCACGCCGCCCCCTGGAGAAACTCCACTCTCACTGCCTGTTCCATTCACGCTATTTACCTGCATATCCATCCCTCCATTACTGTAACGCTTTTTTATGGTTCATGGTTGCCATTCCCGGCAACCTTCCAATATTCTTATCGTCAGAATCACACCGGACAGCAAGGGATTTGTTGTGAACCGCCCTTTTTATGTTGTGAAGCATTCTTATTCATGGCGAGCCAAGGGATCACTCGGCATCTTCTACCTGAAGCATCACCTGCAGGGTGACGCTATTCTCATCCTGTTCAAATAACATGTCTCCCAGATAGGACCTGGCTACCCTCTGAATATTTGCCATGCCTATTCCGTGTGCCTCTCCTTCTTTCTTCGACAGGGGGACGCCCCGTTCCCTATCCCAATCCAAATCCCCCACGTAACTGTTTTTTACCGTAATCAAAAATAACTGATTTGTCCTGCTAGAAGAGATTCTGATCCAGGGATGTTCCCCATTGACAGATTCCAGGCAGTT
Source organism: uncultured Clostridiaceae bacterium (assembly GCA_949841235.1). GTDB lineage: Bacteria > Bacillota > Clostridia > Lachnospirales > Lachnospiraceae > Butyribacter. The sequence goes on along the minus strand of CATKZA010000014.1, from coordinate 1,345 downwards.
ATTCAAGGCATTGCTCAGTATCACCCCCACATCAAAGGCATCCACATTTGTCTTTTCCGGAAAATGAAAATCGCATTGGAAGGAAATCTGCCGCCTCTTAGCCTCGTCCTTCTTCTCCCTGATCATGACATCCGTCACAGGATTTCCCGTCTTGATATCCGGCACCGCCTGACTCCACTCCTTCTTCAGACGCCTCAAATAGGAAGATGCCTCTGTCCCATGATTCTCTCCAATCAAACGCTCCATCGCCTGAATATGATTGCCCATATCATGGCGCATGGCCCGGATATCCTCATACAGCGCCTCTATCTGCCGCATATGGACTTTCATCTCCGCCATCTGGCTGTCCGCCAGCTGGATCTGCCTCAGCTCTTCCTGCCCTTCCCGCAGCCGCTGAAATAACGCCACCATCACCAGCACTGCCAGATATGCCGTAATAGAAAACAGGCAAGTATAGACGTTTGGGGGAATATATTCTTGAATCAGCCCTTCCTTCATGCAATGCATATACAAATCATAATACATGGATTCCACAGGCTTGAAAAAAAGCACCATGATCTGAGGGATCGCCATGCAGACCAGTTCCCCCACAGAAATATTGTCCCGCTTCCTCTTATACACTCGATGGAAAATCCTCAAACTGACATGCAAGAACAAAAATCTCTGGACAACCCATCCCACCTCACTCAAAACAAGTGTGGCAATGGATGCCCCCATGCTGCTGGCAGAAAATTCCATAACATCGGTCTTTTGAACAATCAAATGCATCTCCTCAATCACGATGGAATGGGTGAGATACTCCAAGACAAAAAAAGATAGCAGCAAAAAAATCTTCTGCTTTCCATTCCTCTTGTCCATTCCCATAAGATACAGGAAAGATAGCGCTGCACCCAAGCAATATACCATCCAAAATTTCATCTCCCAGGGAATCCCATATAGAATGGCTACCGCCATGCCATAAATCATTGCCCCCACATAGGCATCACGCTTTCTATTCACATAAGGCCCCAGCAGAAATGCAAGATTGATTGCAGTGAGCAATATTTTGATATAAGATGCCGCTTCCGTAATCAAATCATAATAGAAATCCATATCCATTGATGCTTTCCCCCATTCATCCCCTATCACCTTTTCCGGCATGCCTCAAAAGAGCCTTCACAAAATCAGGGTATTTGGCCTTTGACAAAATCGCCGCCCTCTCCCCCATATACACATTCGACACATCATACTTGGTCACATGCCGCAGATTTACCAGATATCCCCGATGGGTCCGAAAGAATCCCTCCCCCGCCTCTCGCTCCAGATCCCCTAGCTTTCCATAATATTCCAGAGAATCTGACGCAGT
>CATKZA010000013.1 GCA_949841235.1 uncultured Clostridiaceae bacterium | reverse complement strand
GTGATGGATGGACACGAGGCGTGCAGGAGGATTCGTGCTCTGGAGGATGAAGAGCGGTCGTCCATTGTCATTGTTGCCATGACGGCCAATGCTTTTGAAGAAGATAAGATGGCGGCGATAGAGGCCGGGATGAATGGGCATATCGCCAAGCCCCTGGACGTGGAAGTGCTGTTTGGCACGCTGGAGGAGATTTTTCGGGGAAGGAAATCTGTCAATTCCTAGGAGATTATAAATGGAGGAAGATGGGCATATGGCATATTTATCCCAATTTATCTTTCCCTCAGCAGAGAGGGAGGAGCAGTTCCTGCATGGGATTCGGGAAACCTGCTATTCCACCGCCTATCCCTTTCAGGTGCTGACGGAGCATGAGGTGCGCATTTTGAATTTTGATGAGGACATCGTGATTTTGTATGGGGGCAATGGCTCGGGCAAAACTACTGCGTTGAATGTGATTGCCGAATCCTTGCATTTGAAGAGAGATGCCCTGTATAACAAAAGCAGTTTTTTCGAGGATTTCGTGGGGATGTGCGATTCGGTGCTGGTGAGAGAGCTTCCCGGGCATAGCAGGATTATCACCAGTGATGACGTATTTGACTTCATGCTGAATATCCGAGGCATCAACGAAGGGATTGACGCTAGGCGCAATGATTTGTTCCGGGAGTATTATCAGAATAAAGAATCAGAATTTCAATTACGCTCCATCCAAGATTATGAGCGGCTGGTGGAAGTGAATGCCGCCAGGAGGCTGTCAAAGTCCAAGTACGTGAAGGGGCGGCTGAACGCAAACGTGCGGGAGCATTCCAATGGAGAGACGGCTTTTCTATATTTTACAGATAATATTCGGGAAAATGGTCTATATCTGCTGGACGAGCCGGAAAATAGCCTGTCGCCAGAGCGTCAGATGCAGCTGGCAGAGCATATTGCCCAGTATGCTAGGTTTTTCGGCTGTCAGTTCGTGATAGCCACCCATTCCCCCTTCCTGCTGGCCATGAAAAATGCCAAGATTTATAATCTGGATGCGGAGAAGATGTGCGTCAGCAGGTGGACGGAATTGGGGAATGTGCGGGCATATTATGAATTTTTCAGGGCCCATGGGGAGGAGTTTACAGTTTGATGCCCTGCAATAGTTTGGCGAAGGGGCTCTCGTCCCCGGAATCCCCGCCATCATTCCGGTATTCCTCCGGAATGTCATATTCCTGAGGCTCCAGAGGCGTTTCATCCTCGGCCAGAGCTTTGATGCTGAGAGAAATCCGATCGCCCTCGATTTTGATAATCTTTGCCTTTACGGTATCTCCCAGCCTGCACACTTCCTTGGGGGATTTGATAAAGCGGTTGGTAATCTGGGAGATGTGGCACAGCCCGGAAAGCCCCTCCCCCAGATCAATAAATACGCCGTAGGATTCCATTCGCAGGATCTTTCCCTCGATGATATCGCCTACGGTCAATCGGCCGATTTTCTTGGTCTGCTCTACTACGGCCCGCTCTTTTTCAATGGCCTTGGCAGAGAGTACCAATCTCTTTTCTGATGGGGTCACGGTGATGATGATTGCATCCACGGTCATGCCCACATAGCTTGCCGTGTCCTCCACATAGTCGAGGGACAGCTGGGAGGCGGGGATGAAGGCTCGGATGCCCCTCACGTAGCCCGTCACCCCGGCGGGAACTGCCTCTGTGATTTTCACGGAGTGTACGGTGCCATCCTCATAGTCTTCTTTCAATTCGTCCCACACCAGAATGTCATTGGCGGCTTTAAGGGACAGGATGACGCTGCCGCCGGCGCTTTCCGGCTCCAGCACCATGGCTTTCACGGTGTCGCCGATGTCAATGTCCTGCTTGATGGAAAAGGCTGGGTCATGGCTGCATTCCTCCAGGGGAATGATGCCCTCCGTGTAATAATTCAAATCTACCGTGACTTCCGTGTCGGAGATGCCGATTACCGTCACGTCCAGAATATCGCCTTCCTTAATGATCTGGAAGGAAGAGTCCAGTTCCTTTTCATAATCTTTCATGCTCTCTGCCATTGTTATCCCCCATTTCTATAAAGTTCTTTCGCCGTTATTTATCCTGCTAGTGCATCTCATTGTCTTGGAAACAGGATTGGCTTCTCATATATCTATTAGTGTAATTCATTTGGTGCCATTTGGCAAGGGAACAGTGGCTTTTAGGTTGCAGACGGTCTTTCTGGCAGATTGTACGGAACTCTTCCTGCTTTCCGTATCAGTTTTTGCGCTCGTGGGATTTAATATGTCCTCTATCCGCTTTTCTGAAATACGGTTGCCCAGATTTGCCTTTACGCTCCCCTGCAACGTAAACTTGAAAATTGCTCCAATCATTCCTCCAAAAACCAGAATAAATAATACTGAAAATCCTAAAATCTGTGATATCATAATAATCCTCCATTCTAATACAATGTTACTATTCACAGCCATTCTTTTTTCATGCGATAGACCCTCTGCCTTCGGCATCGTGTCTACACTCCGTGCATATTCAACTACTCTGGGCAACTCTTTTGACTTTCCTGCCGTTTTCCATATTATATTTCTGTGGAGCTTCCTGCATCACTATTTTCAAAAGCACAGGTGTAATCAATGTGGTTACGATTACCACTAACACAATCGCTCCAAACAAGTTGCTATTAAGCATTCCATATTGCGATCCCTTTTGAGCGACAATCAGTGCGACTTCTCCTCTGGAAATCATTCCAACGCCAATCTGCATGGCATCTTTTCTGGCGAAACCGCACAATTTGGCTCCCAGCCCACAGCCCACGACCTTAGACAGGATTGCCACCACCAAAAGTGCAACGGAAAAGGCAAGAATCACTCCGCTCATGGCGGATAAAGATGTTTTCAAACCGATACTCGCAAAAAATACCGGACTAAAAAACATATAGGATAGAATTTCTGTCTTTCGATTCACATAGGGCTGCATTTTTAATTCACATAAAATCAATCCTGCAAAATATGCACCTGTAATATCTGCTATTCCAAATGCTTCCTCAGAAATATAGGAAAGAACCAGGCAGAATACAACCGCCATGATTGCTGCGCTTCTGTGCTTGTCAAACCGTTCGATATATCTCCTGCATTTAAAGCAGACAAAAAATACTGCGCCAATAAATACAAAATACAAAGCAATCTTCAAGCAAACAGTACCTATGCTTACGCTGGTATCCTGTAAGCTGGTGATGACCGTCAAGACAATAATTCCCAAAATATCATCAATCACTGCCGCACCGAGGATTGTAGTGCCAACCTGGCCTCCTAATTTTCCCATCTCCCGCAATGTCTCAACCGTGATGCTCACTGAGGTTGCCGACAAGACAACGCCAATAAATATTGCTTTTAAAATCTCCTGCTGACTTGCCAGCGAAGGCTTAAAAAATGCAAGATATGTGGCAAATCCCCCAAGAATCGGAATCAACACTCCGATTCCTGCCACGATAAAGGCTGAGACGCTGTTTTTTTTCAATTCCCGCACATCGGTACCCAGTCCCGCAGAAAACATAAGCAAAATAACTCCTATTTCTGCCGTGTCCTCCAAAAAATGTCCCATATCACCCTGCATGGAAATTAAATTCGTTACGGATGGGCCGAGGATAATGCCCGCCAGCAAGGCTCCTACTACCTGGGGCATATGAAGTTTTCTTGAAAATACCCCCAGAATTTTGGTGGAAAACAAAATGATTGCAATATACATCAGATATGCATATTCTCCCATAAAAAAACCTCCTTTGTTATATTTTTCACAATACCTATCATAAGGAGGATTTTTAAAAAAACTATCATATATTTTTAAACTAACTTTAAACTCTTCCGAACTTTTCCATAAAAAGGCTATTTTATAGTCAAACGGTATCCAACGCCCCACACGGTTTCGAGATACTGGGGCTGGGACGGATCTTCCTCCAGTTTTTTCCGAAGCCGGTTTACATGCACTGCCACTGTCGTGGTGTCCCCTTCCGCATCCAGTCCCCATATCTTCTCATACAATTCTTCCTTGGTAAATACAATATCCCTATTGTCCATAAAAAAGGCTAGCAATTCGTATTCCTTATTCTTTAATGCTATCTCGACCCCATCTTTATAAATCTGCCTCTTTTGCCTGTTCAGCGTCAGAACTCCCACCTCCAAAACATCATCCTTGGCCTCCGGCTGCTTTCCACGCCGGTACTGGGCCAGGTTTGACTTTACCCGTGCCACCAGTACGCTAGGGTCAAATGGCTTCGACACGAAATCATCCGCCCCCAGCCCTAGTCCCAAAATCTGGTCTGTGCTTTCCTGTTTGGCCGAAACAATAATAATCGGAATATCTAATTGCAGCCGCAGTTTTTTACACACAGAATAGCCATCCATTCCCGGCAGCATCAAATCCAAAAGAATAAGATCGTATTCTCCCGTACTTGCCAACTCAATTCCGGAAACTGCTTCGCCTCTTATATCCACCTCGTACCCATTGATTTCCAAATAATCCTTTTCGATGTTTGCGATGTTTTCATCATCCTCAATAATCAATATTTTAGCCATAATGTTTTTGCCTCACTCTCTCTGATTTTTATTGAAACATCATTTGTTTGAAATCGGTATCCTGATTATGATGGACAACCCTCCGTTCTTTCCGTTTTTCGCTTCCACCTTTCCCTCCATCATTTCCACTGCTTTTTTTACAATAGAAAGTCCGATTCCGCTGCTTTGCCCCGGGTTTTTTCTCGCATGGTCGATGCGATAAAAAATATTCCACAAATTGGGGATTTCCTCTTCATCAACTCCGGGGCCGTTATCGTGGAAGGTAATCTTCACATGATATTTGCCTGATTTAACCGTAATTTTCATCATCCCATTTTCTTTGTCATTGTATTTGTATGCATTTTCAACTAGATTCGTACAAATTCGGTCAAACATATCGGTATCTGCCAAAATCTTGGCAGAAGACACCAGTTCCAGCTGAATCCCAAAGTTCTTTTTCTCATATTCTCTGGAAATTGCGGCCACATAATCTTTCATAGACTCTCCAATATCAATGGATTGGGCATCCAGCACATACTCTTTGCTGTCTAGCTTGGCATATGTAAAAAGGCGGTTTACCATCCGTTCAATCTCTAATGACTTTGTTCGTATCACTTGCAAATACTGGCGCCTTTTTTGCTCGTCTTTGGAAATGCCGTCTGACAGTCCCTGCGCATATGCAATAATGGACGTGATGGGGGATCGCAGATCATGGGAAATGCTCAGCAGAAATTGTCTTCTTTGTTCATCGGCCTGGCTTTCCTTCGCAGCAAAACGTTTTGTTTCCACCGCCATTTCATTGAAATCGTCATACAGTTCAAACATGGGATCATTTTCTTCATAATCAATTCGGTAATCATAATCCCCGCGGCGGATTCGGTTCATTCCGGTTCTTATCTCTTGCAGGGGAACGACCAGTTCCTGACGGATAATGATGCGAAAGATCATGTTGGATAGCAAAATCGCCAGTATCAGTCCCAGCAACAGACATATATTGGATGCTACCAGCCCCTCTTTCAGCACGTTGAGATCAATCCTATTGTCCGCATGTGCAGACCGGAGCACGATGTAATCATTTCCAAAGGAAAGTACGATTGCTACCACAATCGGAACAATCGAAGAAAATCTCCGCCCGGTTACGATTTTTTTAACTTCATTTTTCATCATGTGCCTCAACCTCCTGTCTCATTCTCTGGCAAATCAATTTTATAGGAAGACATTATTTTCGTGTTCATTCTATCACAACCTTGTGAATTAAACTATATCCAACAAATTTTTTTATGAACTGTCTGCTGAAGGCCCTGTTTTTTCGCATTTAAGAACGGTAGTCGACAGTGGGGCATAGAATAATGCATGGGTTGCTATTTACAGCCATTCATCCCATCATTGGATAGGCTTGTCGATGGGGCTAGGCAAATAGTAACAGATAGACTAAGACAAAGGAGCGGCAAGGAGTGCCGCAGGAAGGAAGGTACGATGAAAAAAGCACATGATATCCGAATCAACCGAAATCTCCTCCACCCATGGCTGGATTTCCGGCTGGGGCTGCTATTGGAGGAGACGGCAAAAAAGGGAATCTACCTGATTATCACGGAGGGCTACCGCACGAAGAAACGCCAGGATGCCCTTTATGCCCAAGGACGCACCAAGCCGGGAAAGATCGTGACCAATGCAAAGGGAAGCAGCTATTCTTCCCAGCACATGTGGGGATTGGCTTTTGACGTGGCCATCAATGACAGCAAGCGTCTTTACGACAAGGCATTATTGAAGAAGGTGGCAAAAATTGCGAAGAAAATCGGTCTGGGCTGGGGAGGGGACTGGAAGTCCTTTCCGGATACGCCCCATTTTTATCTGAAGAAATGGGGAAGCACCACCAGCAATTTAAGAAAGACCTACGGCACCCCGGCGAAATTCAAGAAGACTTGGACGAAGAAGGTTCAGAGGAAGAAGGGGCTGCTCCTGTGGAAGGATCGGAAAAAGAAGGGCAGCTATCTCAGGATTCCCAATGGAAGGAATGTCAAGGTAATGTATGTGTCCAAGGAATGGTATGCAAAAGTGAAATATCAGGGAAAGGTGGGATTTCTGAATAAGAAGTATTTAAAATGACGTTGCCATTCTATTGTCGGTTTGCTATAATTTATACGGAGTGCTAGAAATGCCAGTGTACTGTGGCGTTGCCATTTGGTCTGGCTTCCCGCCCCATAGATTTCCTCAAGCGCCTTGTGGATGCAAAATATTCTGCGGAGCCTTGCCGGATCTATTCTGCGTGGAATCATCAGATATCAACGAGACAAGACACCAGGCATAGATCTTTTGTTAGCAATGTTTCCCGGCGGGAAATAGAATGGAGGCAGAGAATGAAAATATTGGTGACAGGCGGTACCGGCTATATTGGTTCCCATACTTGCGTGGAACTTCTGAATCAGGGATACGAGGTGGTTGTGTTTGACAACCTCTACAATTCCAAAATCGAAGTGGTGGATAAGATCAAGGAGATTACTGGAAAAGAGATTACGTTTTATAAAGCAGACATGTTGGATAAGGAGTCTATGCGGCCGATTTTTGAGGAGCATACTTTTGATGCGGTAATTCATTTTGCTGGGTTGAAGGCAGTGGGAGAATCGGTGGAGAAGCCCCTTCTGTATTATCACAACAATCTGACGGGCACGCTCCAACTGTGCGAGTTGATGAATGAATACGGCTGCAAGCGGATCATCTTCAGTTCCTCTGCCACCGTGTACGGTTCTCCCAAGACGGTGCCAATCACGGAGGATTTCCCCCTGAGCACCACGAACCCCTACGGCAGCACCAAGCTGATGCTGGAGGGAATTCTTTCAGACCTCTGCGTGCCGGATCAGGAGTGGAGCGTGGTTCTCCTGCGCTATTTCAATCCCATCGGCGCCCATGAGAGCGGCTTGATTGGCGAAAGCCCCAATGGCATTCCCAACAATCTGATGCCCTACATCACCCAGGTGGCTATCGGCAACCTGCCCTGCCTGGGGGTATTTGGCAATGATTATGACACGCCGGACGGCACGGGGGTGAGGGATTATATCCATGTGGTGGATCTGGCCAAGGGCCATGTGAATGCGGTGGAGAAGGTCACCGGTGCCACGGGAGTGAATATTTACAACCTGGGTACGGGCAATGGATATTCCGTGCTGGATATCGTGAAGGCCTTCGAGGCGGCGAATGGGGTGAAGATCCCCTATGAAATCAAGCCCCGCCGGGCAGGAGACATTGCTACGTGCTATGCCAATCCCGCCAAGGCGAAGGAGGAATTGGGCTGGGAAGCGCAGTATGACTTGGAGCGGATGTGCAAGGATTCCTGGCGGTTTATACAGAAATATACTCAATCCTGACAGGTATACGCAATCCGGGCGATCGCAAACATAAATAAGAAATATGCTTATTTTTGTTACTGCATCATGCCTGTTGTCGTACCAGATGCCAGCGTGGCCATGCAAGCAGAGTTGACGGCTGCGCTGCCGCTTGGTACTGGACTTATACTGATCTAAAGATAATTAAGAAGACTGATTTGTAGAAAATTGATGTGAAAGACTGAAAAGATATGGTGAGACGAAGAGAAATATAAGTGGAAGACCGTCTATTGTAATGAAATGTTAGGTCGCTGTATATGTATGGAAGATAAGAAGATGGAAGAAAGGAACTGACGGAGGGCTTGAAACGGCAGTGCTCCATGTGCTGTTCTCTTGAAATGCCGGACTGGCATATTGGATGTTAAAGTGTGTTTTGTTGAGATTTAGCAGAATGATAGTAATGTTAGAGAAAGTTGAATGTTCTTATTTTTCCCAGATTAATATTTTTTGTGTTGGATCATGCGCATCACGGAAAGGAATTTATGAAAGGTGGTGAGAGAATGTATTTATGCAGTGTGGAGAGAGAGGAAGATGAACCGGCTTTTCGTTCTATGAATGTCTTGGAGGGAGATGGGAAAATGCCTGTACTGCATGGAAGGATGCAGAGAACATGCATGGCAGATGCGTTCTTGTCATGCCGTCCGAATAAAATATGGCAAGATAAGAACGCCAGATAAATTATCAGAGAGATACGAAAGAAAAAAGTTCACGGTTGAAAGATTAGGAGGATTCTTATGAGGAATAAATTGATATCAAAGATTGCGGCAGTGGTTATGACTTGTGCAGTGGCACTGAGTTCGGTATCAGTCGTGGGGGCGCAGGAGATAAAGCCTAAGAAGGTAAGCACCCCTTATGGCACGATGTCATATTTGTTGACAAAAGTTGGGGTGCCCTCTGCCAAGCAGAAGGGGGCTATGGCTTACACGCAGATGCCGGCTACTAACAAGGCATATAATTATGTAAGAACGACATTGGAAGTTCAGAAAAATGCTACTGGAAAGAAGATTCATGCGGCATCCTGTATAGACAAGTATAAGGCTAATAAAAAAGTGGGATGTGAGGTTGAATCCAGACTCTATAGAGTAGATAAATTGGCGGCATTTTCCTGCCATGAAGTGGTTGGGAAAAAGACCAAAGAGGTTTATCAATCTTTAGTATATTTAGATTTGCAATCAGTGCTTGCAAAGATTGCACGAATGCAATGGGTGATGTCTGGAACTGCCCGAAAGGGAGGTTCTAGACGTCAAATGATAGTTTATGGGAGGAGTTGGAGATGAGAGGCAAAAGAACATATATTTTAACCGCATTGTTGGCAGTTGTGATGCTGGTATGCCTTGTAGGCTGTGCGGGAAAGGATGTCAGAGAACAGCAGTCCTCGAAACAGAAGAAGGCGGAGACAACGGCGGTTTCCGAAGAAACAGAGGAGACGGAAGAGGAAGCAGTCATGGGGGAGGGAGATTCTTTTGATTTTGGATTTGCCGATGTGTCAGAGGAGGAATTTACCGTATTTCCATATGACAAGGAGTATCTTGAAATACCATTTCATCTGAAGAGTGAACGAGCCACTGGGCATGATGCAGGGCTTCTGGTATTTATTGATGGCATTCCCCAGAAATATTCCATCAAAGAACAGCCGGATAGGAAAGAGGAAATAATGCAGTTCTTTTCTCTGGATAAAACATATGAGCAGAAAATTACGCTGCAAATAAAGCCGAATAGGGGGAAGAAGGGCGAGAAAGTTGGCATTTATGTGTGCAGCATCGTGTATCCGTCCTTCCAGCCGAAAAGCGAGGAAAAGCCGTCTTATCAATATTTTGGACAGTTAGGACAGGTGTCGCCGGTACAGCTGGAATATAAAAAGTCAGTTCCTCGTGATGCTATCAATATGATAAAGTCAGAGGATGGCAGGGAGATTTCCGAGGATATCATCAATGCAATAGAAATGTTTTCCGCAAAAAGCCTTGAGGAGTCCTTGGAGGACTGTGTTTATGTGGAATTATATCAGAACTCTATTGACGAGACGGTGATGCGGGCAGAGAATGGAAAAATCCGTCTTCATATGCGGCTGTATGGAGGGGTGGAGGGAACGTACCGCACCACGGTATTTGTCAATAACCGTCCGGTAAAAGTTAAGGGGAAGGTTGCGGTGGAGTCCCAGATGCATGCCAATAAGATGTCTGAACTGGATTTTGAACTGGATCTCGCCGGATATGGCGAGATGAATACCATCTATGCGGTAACTGCACCGGCGGGAGATGCCTATCTGGATATGCTCAGGCGTTGTGAAAAGTCAGACAGCAGATTGCTGGTCAATAAGCAATAAAAGAAAGAGGGTGGCAAGATGAGGAGAAAAATTATGTGCCTGGTTATGGCAGCGACAATGTTGCTGGCAGGCTGTGAAAAGAATCAGGCAGTCCGGGAAAAGGATTCTCGGCAAGAAAGTTCCCGGTCTGCAGTTCCGGCAGTGAGCGGAAACAACCAGGATAGAATGGGGAAGGACCTTGGAAAGGCACAGGGAGGCAAGGAACCTGTTCGGGAAGGGAAGGTTGTGGAAAAGCATATTCCTTTGGATGGCAGTCTGGGAGAGATATTGCAGATCAGTCAGCATAAGGGAGAGGATAGAATGCTGACATTGGATCAGAAGAATAGGCTGCATCTAAGGAATGTTTCAGAAGGCAGGGAATATCGCTATCAATTTGACTTTGGCAAGGGTGATAGCATTAATTCTTATGAGGTTCTGTCCTGGGGAAATGACATTGCTGTGCATGTAAATATCCATAAAAGCAGAACAGAAAGCCAGGACAGCTCCCAGACTGGGATGGTCAGGTCATCCACAGATATTAGCGAGGAGGATAGGGTCTATGTCTTTGATCAGAAATTGCATCTAAAAAAGAAAGATACGCTGCCTGAGTCACTGACAGCCATTGTTCTTGACGGCGGGGAGGGATTTATTGCCCTGGAGGATGAAGGCATCTTTCGATATTCCCTAAGGAAAGGAAAGGGGAAGCGCCTTGGCGGGAAAATACAGAAGAAACTGAAGGATATCACCGTATGGTCGATGTATGTGAATCAAAAGCAGAATCGGATTGCCTTTCTTGGTCAGGTGATTGGCCAGGACAAAAAGGATGTATATGGGTGGATTGACTTGGAAAATCAGTCTGTGGAGGTCAAGAACACAGAAAACTCCTATGGCAATCATCTGCATATGCAGGGGGATACTGCCTATGTCACGGCTGGGGAGATTCCCCGGAAAATGAAGGCGACAGGAGTGGTAAGGTGCATGGATTTGTCTGCCGGAGCTTTCTTTGACCTTCAGGTGGACAATCTGGAGAGTACGAATGCTTCTCTGGCAGAGGATGGATCGACCCTGTTTGCCTGTGGGGATGTTTTGTCAAAAGACCGGGATCGGGTTGTGGGATATACCCTGCGCATTTATGACATTCTATCTGGAAAGGTGCTGCATGAAAATGCTTGGAAAAAAGGGGGAGAAGTCTTTCGGATCTTTTCCGCCGGAAGGGGTTTTTATGCAGTGAAAGAGAAGGAACTGCATTATATGGAGTTGCAGTGAGGGGAGGAGGAACATGGAACTTCAAATTGAGCGCGTCAGCAAGAGATATGGGAAGCAGTATGCCCTCAAGGATTTTTCCGTCACATTTACCAATGGCGTGTACGGGCTGCTGGGGCCGAATGGTGCGGGGAAGACCACGCTAATTCATGGGATTTTGGGAATCACGCCTCTGGATGGAGGACGAATATGCTTGGAGGGGACGGATGTAAAGAAAATGGGCAACGCCTATTATAGAAAGATCGGGTATCTGCCCCAGTATCCTCAATTTTATAAAAATTATTCCTGTAAGGAATTTCTCACCTATATCTGTGTCCTGAAAGGGATGAAGAAGAGGAAGATCAGAGAGCGGGTACAGGAACTGCTGGAATTGGTAAATCTGAAGGAATCGGGGGGGAAGAAAGTGGGGGCTCTC
>CATKZA010000012.1 GCA_949841235.1 uncultured Clostridiaceae bacterium | reverse complement strand
GTACCGATTGTACTCTCCCCTGCTCATTTCCCTTGCCTCAACCATCTTCGTTCCAATAAATTTCTCCATAATCCATCCTCCTTGATAGCGTCAAACGTCTCATAACGGCCAGTCAAACAGTTCCATACAGCCGATACTCCAGCCGCAAGTCCGCCGATAAGCACCGGAGCAAGGGTAGCCCTGGCACTTTCCCAGTCCTTTATTGCGCTAATCTGCTCAGGACTTACAACTACAGCAGCCGCAAATGCCTGGATAAACGTCTTGCCCGCCCTCCTGCCAATATCCTTCCAATCAATTCTCTTCCTCATAACCTTCCAATCAATTTTCCTCATGCTTTACCTCCTTCTAATACAGGGCATCCACGCCCTGCTCCGTCATGAAATCCTTATGCTTATGCTTCACCTCCGAAGCATACTCCAAAGCCGCCGCCATATCCCCATTGCACCTCGCATCCGGGATGCGCTGCACAGCCCTGGCAGTCGCCTCCCCCAAGGCAATCGCCGCATTGACCCCCTCAATCACAATTACCTCGTTCCGCCTCCTAGCCGCATCCTTCCCCTCCTCGGCCTTCTGCCTCCTGTCCAACTTCCTTTCCAGCATCCAGAAGCAGAACCCGGTAAACGCAGAGGGAATCCCCATGGCCACCACCAGCATCCCAAGATCCATCAAAACCACCATCCTTTCCGTCACGCATCAGCGCACCAAAAAAGAGCCTTTCGGCTCCATCCTACATGTTTCCATCACTCTCTAACTCCTCCCGCACGCTGTCCCGCCAGCGCAAAGGAACGTCAGCAAGCAACAATCTCCCCGCCCTAATCCTAGCCACGTAAAACCTAACCATCTCACTCACCTCCTCCCACCAAAGCCGCCAGTTCCTCAATCGCCCCGGCCTGCGTCTCCTGCCCCGCCTCCAAGGCATCCAGCCGCAATTCCGTATCCGATAGTTCCCGGAGTGCGAAATCCGCTAGGTACTTCCCGGCCTCCTCCCGGTATGAGACGTTCACAAGCAAATGGTTTTCAAACTCGCCATACACCTTCCCATCCTCATCTGTAAACTGGAATGATGCCAGATTCTTCTTCGTCAGAACTATTCTGGCGGCATCCATCCCCTCCAGAGAATCAAACTTCATCTTGATTAGCGTGGCCGTGCTGCTGTCAAGAACGTCAAGCATCGTTTCATCCTTCAACTTTAATTTCATATTTCCTTCCTTTCTGCTGAATACAGCATAAAATAAGCATTTCTGCCTGTTAATTGGTTTCAGCAATCATGCCCAACTTTGTAAAAAACGTGGGTTTGTCCCAGACAATCAAAGTCAGGTATATCCTCAAGGATTCCCTCCTTCCCGCCGACAGCACCTATAAGGGGTACTGGATGCAAACGCCTATCGGCACATCGGAAATCGTCGTATTCTCCATGGACGGCAATATCCTTTACTTTGGCTATACCGGCCGAAATTCCGAAGGATACGGATACTTTGGAAAGATCTTCGGCGAGGCGAAAGTGACAGTTCCCGCAAATGGCTCTAATGGTCATACACATTTCTATCTTGACAGGGATTGCAACAGGATGGCGGTAATCAATATTTAATTTGCGCATCCATACATGACAAAGCCATACTCCTTGACCCTGGGCATGTCTGGATCATCACTTCCCTGCAGCCAGATAACTCCGTCTGCATGTAATTTTACAAGATAGGTTACGTTCGGGAAATCCACCGTGCCAGATGGCCTATACTTTTCCGGGATGCGTATGCCGGAAGGCTCAGTGTCCCATGATAAGCCAGCGACAAAGTGATATATATGTGCAATGCAGTATTGTCCTACCCTTATAAATATAATATACGCACTATGGTATGGAAGGTTTATATTTAGGTAATCGCTGCATATCTGGGACAAGCTTCCGTTTATCCCAGTGATTTTATCATCCAGCGCCTTCCCCTGCCGGGCATCCAGCGCATAGCCCGCATTGGTCGTCACAAGGTTGTTGGCCACGTTGTCTTTCGCCACAAACTTCTCCAAGCAAAAATTATGTAGCTTCTCCACCGCCTTGATAGCAAACGCCACGCACCGATTCATCTTCCGCCCATCCCCGGTGTACGGCACGTATTCCCCCGCAGGACGCTTCCCCGGCGAGATCATTGGCCAAATGTCTGCAACAATCCGGCTCTCCCCTTCCTTCCGCTCCAAGCGGTACT
This sequence comes from uncultured Clostridiaceae bacterium, assembly GCA_949841235.1. GTDB lineage: Bacteria > Bacillota > Clostridia > Lachnospirales > Lachnospiraceae > Butyribacter. The sequence goes on along the minus strand of CATKZA010000012.1, from coordinate 10,133 downwards.
CCGTCACCACGGCTCCTTCCGGCAATACCGCCCCATTAGAAATTTCCACTTCATATTCAGCCGCTTGTCCTTCCACGCCGTCCACGCCATGAAACTGATACTTCACAATCACGTCCGCACTGTCGGAAGAAGCCGGGTATGCGCAGCCCCCTTCCGGCAGGGAGATTTCCCCGCTCCACACGGCGATGTCCTCGCTGGGTATGTTGCAGGAGAATTTCCCATCCCGCCATACCGCACTGCCGGCAGAATTTCCATTGACATTATCCGGCAGGTAGAGCAGATTGCAAGCCAGTTCATTCCTTAGTCCATCCAATTCCTCCTGCTGTCTCACGAAATCCTCCGCCAGTGCATATCCTCCCGCCGTCTCAAATCGCACTTCCGCCCCTGCCGATATCTCTATTTTGAGAGAAATGATAGCGGAGAAAGGAAACCTCCCATTGTAAGCCAATATTTTCTGTGAGTTCTCCGGCGTGGCATAGCAGATGGCATATAAAATCTCCCCTGCATCGGGATCTAAAGCATACACGCCAATCTCCGTCAATAGATACTCCTGAGCCAGTTCCTGATTGGAAATCAAAAACTTTACCTCGGATATTGCCTCGCTTACCCTGGCGGCGTTGCTGATGGCGATATCCTGCACCTTAGATTTCAGAGTGGCAGCGCCACCTACCTTCTCCCCGGACACGTATGTGCCGCATCCCGTTTCAACTCTGGTAAAGCATACATCAAGCCCATGCTTCCCTACCAGAGCAGCACCCAGATCCGTCAGCTGGGTTTTTTCAAAATTCGTCATGCTAATTCCTCCATCTTTTCCTGACAGCACGCTCCTCCGGCAACAAAAGCCTCCAAGTCATAAGTATAGGTCGCCGTTTCGATGCCATCAATCAAACTCCTTGCCGCCTTTACCCTCTGCAAAATTTCAGAAAATTTCCTAACCGTTTCCTCAGAAGAATCCGTAGACAGCACGATTTTAAAGTGGAATGGCTCCCCATCATAATCAAACCAAGGGACCAGCCTTGCGTCCTCGTTCATAAATATTTTATTCAAAAGTTCTTCCATTCCCCTGACTGTACCGGCATAGCAATAGGTATTCAATGCGCTCTTTAGGATGGAAATTTTTGTATCCCTGTCATATTCAGAAGAGTAATATAAGGCTCTAATAGAAGCGGCAGCATAATCGCAATACTTCTCATTCAAGCCCTCCAATTCCGGCCAGACTAGTACACGCTTACTAAATTCCATCAATTTCTGCATTTGTCTGTCCAAAGCAAAGCCAAAGGCATACACCTCCGGGTTCTGCATGCTTGGCGGAAAGGATGCATAGGTGGCTCCCTTATCTCCTATCTGATACATTGCATTTAATCCTCCAATCCCCCATATTTCAACTCGACCTTCGTGCAAACCGCTATCTGGGATTTATCCAGCCTGACATACTCCGGAGAGGACACGGAAACCCTCTTGGCCCCCGCCACCCTTGCCAGTTCCACCAGTGCGCCCGAATCAATATCCATGCCAATTTCACCGTGCTGGCACTCCACATAATAATCCACAGCCTCATTTACATCTTCTTTGATAACTCCCTCCATATCCTTGTTTCCGGAACTGATAAAGTAGGTAGCCTCTAATTCATATGGCACCGTCTCCGGCGCTTTCAGAATCACATGATCCGTGTCAGGGGTGCGCTTTGCATCCATGAGATACTCCTCCAGCAGATCAAGGTAATCCTGCCCGGGCAATTTCCCATCCCTTAGCAAAACGTAAATGTTCACGTTAGCACTTTCATCTGTGACCACCGACACATCTGCTATTTCGCTGCTAAATCCTTTCACCAGGGCAACATAGGCATCCTCCGGCCCGGCGACAGAGTAAGTGGAGGGAAAGAGATAGACAGCCTCCTTCAGGTCGTCCCCCGCCGGGGCATCTGCACCCCCGGAGGAGGCCATGCTATTGGTCACCCAGGAAACATAGGGTACTGAATCCACCAAGGTACTCAGCTGACCCACCGCATACTCATTTCCCACAGTCCCCGCATCTATGCAAGTAGCCATCACATGCACGGATGTCGCTCCCGCCGGAATGACCGCCTCCCCATCACTGGCAAAATACACGTCATCCCCCGCCGTGGCTCTGGTTCCTTTGGGAATCGCCACGTCAAAGGACAGAGCCTCATTCAGCCCAAACTCCAACTCCACCACAGCGGGGCGGGCATCCTGAATCCTGTACCCAAGGTTTGCGCCCCAATGCAGCAGCAAATCATCATCCATATAGCGGATAAAATTCTGCTTGAACCTTTCCTGGGCAAACTGGTAAGCCTGATAAATCTGGCCGGCCACCACATTCATCAGAAGCCTATAGGGATCGGCGGGATATAAAACGCACTCCTTTCCCGTTGCCTCCTCATACGCCTCCTCATAGTCCTCCCGCATCTCCTGCATGATGCTTTCCAGGGTAATCCCCTCATCCTGCAAAAGGTCAATATCCGGAAGGCTTTCCAAATACTCAATATTGCTCGACATCTTCTAACACCACCCTTGCCTGTAATTTTCCCTCTCCATCCTGCTTCACCTCGATCTCCCCCACCATCACCCTCTCATCCCACATCTCCACCTGCTCGCTGGCTTCGTCCACATACGCATCCGCCGCTTCTGGCGTATTCTTGCCCAGCACGTCACCAGGAATGCCCATATCCCGCATATAGGGCATGCTCCCCCTCACGGTGCCAAGTATCATGCCGACGCAGGAAACAATATTTTCCCCATCGGCAGCTGTGCCGTTATAATAGACCATCTCTCCTCCTCCCGCTATGATTTCGGTATCTTAATCACCCACCCCGGCATAATCAGGCTGGGATTAGATATTTTATGGAAGCCCTTGGATGCCGTCTTATTCGCATTGTAAATCTTCTTATACTTCGTACCGGCTCCCAACTTCGCCTTGGCAATCCCCCACAAGGTATCCCCCTTCTTGACAGTATAGCTGGAATACCCCTTGCCGGAGGCTTTCGTTTTCTTCGTCCCCGACTTGGAAATGGGCTTTAAAGTCGATACTCCTTTTTTCGACCCGCCCTTCTTCTTCCCCTTATTTTTGCTCTTTTTCTTAGAAGAGGTCTTGGCTTTCTTTGACTTCTTCTTGTAGGGGTATTCCTTGAAGGTCACGGATACCTTTGCCGCCACCACCTTCCCATTCTTATAAAACTCTTCGGGGGTATTGGAGACATCTGCAATAATGAACTTATAGCTGCCCAGCCTCTTACCGCCTAAGAACAGTGCCTTCGGCTTCGACTCCAAGCAATAATTCCTCAGGATCTTCCATTTCGCCAACGGCTTCTGCCCCAGATAGGCAGAGAGATAAATCTGCATGGTAATCTCATCCACATTCCTGTCAGTCACCTCCAGAAAGGGCTTCTTCCCCTGCCTCTTATGCTCTTCCATGTTAACGGAGGATTTCCAGCTGAAATCTGAAAATGATAGAATATCAGGCTTCCCCTTTTTCTTGACTTTCACATGGAATTTAATCTTTCCAAAATGTCCAATCTGTCCCATCTCATTCCTCCTCCCCATTTAAAATCCTGACCTTGCCGGCGGCAATGGTCAATTCATCCTTCCCCGGATCATACCGGATATACGCCGAAGGACTAAACCGCTTAAAATAAACGCCCTTTCCGCTTATTTCCGGCCTATTCGCCTCGCTAAAGGGAACTCCCACCACATAGCCCTGCTCCCTTGCGCCGGAATTTGATTGGAAAATCACTACCACCAGGTCATTGATGCCGGGCATTTGATACGCCGAGGAAAAAACAGGCAGGCCATGCCTGACAGCATCCTCTTCATCCCCCAGAATCACGTCCACCGTCCCTGCTTTGTAATTTACGGAGGACACTCTCCCCACTCTTACGCCCCTTCCGTCCATAACTCACCTCCCCCGCCCATCCATAGCGGACAGGCAGATAAACTATTGCTGCTATTCACAGCCATTCATCCTACCATGCGATAGATCCGCTGCCTTTGGCATCGGTCACTACTATTTGATATTCGTGACTACGGGATGAGCCGTAATTGATGTGTTATACTTCCCCTGCTTGCTATGGGTCACGCTGTCAATAAAATATTTTCCATTTAACTTGCCCATCCCTGTTAGTCTAAAAGTAGTCGCCGCCAGATACCTGGGATCCCCCATCAGGTTCAGCGTAATGGTGCTGGCACTCCTCAGATTTTTCAAAAGCTCTGCCTTTGCCTTTCTCTCCGCATCAGCATGGGAATCTGCCGATGCGGACACGAAGAGGAGGCGCTTGCCCTTCTTGCCCGGCACCACGTACTTATAAGTTACCGTCTTATCATCCTTATTGGTATACTGGAGTTTCACCCCATCATACAGATTCGCAATCTGCCTGCTAAAGGAATACGCCCCGGATTCCCCCAGCTGGGAGCGGTCGATGGTATAGCTAATTTTCCTCTTCTCGTATCTGGTTTTGTCATACACGATGATTTTCTTGTTGTAAACCTTCATCCCCAAGTCGTATTGGTCGCAGAGGGAGAAGCCAAAGGACATGTCCGTCTCCCCCGACTGGGAAATCTCATCAATGTGGTAATTTTTCGCCTGGTACACCAGCTTGCACTTCGCCCGCTTGGCGATGTCCCGCAGAATCCTCTTTACCGTGGTCTTCTTGAAGGTCTTGTTTCTCCGGGTCACGTTAAAACTCTTCCGGATCGGTATGCTGATGGCATCAATCTGAAAGGTGTTGCCAGATCCCGAAGCGGTAAAGGAATCCACCTGAAATCTCCCGCAGAATCTTTTCCGATTATCCTTCTCCCGCATCCAGTCCGTGACCTTGATCCAGGTCTTGATATAATCCTTCTGCGATGGGAAGAATCCTTTCAGCCACTTTCGGGTTCTGTCATTCAGGGTGACGGAAAAGGTATCCGCCTCCCCGGATGCCACATCCGTCCAGGTGAAGGATTCCATGTCCTCAGATATCACTTCCGTGGCATCCTGATCCCGGTACTTAATAATCAGCGAACTCTTCCTCATCCTCGTCCCCCTCTTCCTCGTCAAAGCCATCGTCTACTTCTTCCTCATCCACATCCTCCTCATCCCGCCAACTGGGAATATTCTCATCTTCCTCATCCACGGTCTCCACCACCGGACACCATACCTGGCATCCGGCACTGAATATATATGTCCCCAGGAGTTCCTGGTTAGCGGAAAGCAGCACCCCCACCTGGTACTCATCCCCATACACCTGATGCGCAATATAGTCCCACATATCCCCCTGCCTCGTGGTGTAAAGGTAGCCTCCTAGCTCTGCCATATCGATCCTCCATGCCGCATTTTTGCGGCTCAAATGATTTTTCACACTTTCAGTCATGCCGCCACGGGCGGCACAAACAATCCATGATTACCCACGTGTGACCGCCTGCTTCGCAGGCGCACATTCGCAATTCGCTTCGCTTCTTGCTCATGATGTCCATCGCTCAAATGTCAGCTGGCAAGCACGCTTGCCGCTGCCGCTCTCGCGATTTTAGTCACACTTTCCTCACATGCTGGTGGGTAAACAAATGATCCGAGCAGTATTCATAATTTCCCTCGCATTTGGAACAATACCGAAAATCCAGTCCCGGCGCGTCCAGCTCCGTCCTGCCGCAGATGGCGCAGCGATGCCTGGCGCCTCCCTCATACTGGTTCGGCTGGCGCATCTGCCTCTGGAAATTCCTCCTCCTCTTGACCTCCTTAGGCCTGATGCGCTGATAATCCCTGGTGGCAAAGAAAAAGACCAGAAAGTTCGCCATGGCAATCACAATGGCTACCGCCATGCTCAAATAAATCTGTCCCTGCATGGTATAGCCCGCCGACAATAGCATAAAGCCGCTCCGCAGGTTCTGAAAGATGGAATATCCCAAAAAGACACCGTCCGCAATCGCCAGCCACTTGGCCTTGATGGGCAGCACGAAATACAGCAAAAACTCCATATCCGGATTATTCAGGGCAAAGGCGAAGAACATCGCCCAGTATATATACTCAAAACCTGAGGCGTAAATTTCAAAATGCGCCGGCGACAGATACATCACCAGTGCCGCCAAAATGTTTAACAGGAATCCGGTGAAAATATACAGATTAAAGCGGAATGTTCCCCAAGCCTGCTCCAGCGACCTGCCAAACAGGAAAAACAAATTCACCTTGATTAAGAAAAATAGCGCATTGATGACAAAAGAGCCGCCAGAGCCAAAACCATAAGGCTCCAAAAGATAAGTAAACAGCCTCCAAACCTGTCCATGAAATACCCGTTCCATATTCAGCGCCAAATAATTGTAATAGAAAGCCGAATCAATCAATCCCATCTCGCTGGCAAATCCTATGGCCGCCCCCAGGCAGTAGACTGCTACCATATAGCGGATCAGATCAGATATTGCGAAGCGTCCGAATTTCCGCTCCATTTTATTTAAGAATTCATTCATATGCCTGTCCTTTCCCTTTTTTGCAATCTTTCTGTCATGCCAGCCCCGAAGCATAAAGCAATCCACGGACAATCTATGCGTCGCCTGCAAGCAGACATGTCAGTTTACTTAGTATTATAGTAATAGGGCTTTCCTTTGTCAAACAAAAGAAAGCCCTATTTCTCTAGAATTGCTCTAGCAGTTACTGCTCACATCCGCACATCTTGTCATGGGATAGCCCCTCTGCCAGGCGGCATCAATCATCTTCCGGCACGAAGTAAGCCACGCCAGGCAGAAGGTACACATGATCCCAGCCATTCCTCTCCCCGAAAGCCTGTAGCCGGGACATATCTCCCCCCACGACCTTGGCCATGGTATCCCCCGGCCTCACCACATAGCGCTCCCACTCCACATCAGTATCAGGCATCTCTGATGGCTGCAAAGTTCCGGGCCTATTGGAATCCCCCGGCATTCCTGAGCCATCTGGCCTTCCCGGCATATCAGGCCTCCCCGGCATATTGGGTTTATTGGGAGCATACGGCCTCTCTGTGGAATCCTCGCAGTCTCCCCAGACCTCGCAAGGTTTCGATGGCATCTGCTTCGTAGGGATGCACAAAGTATCTCCTACCTGGAGATTAAACACATCCACAAAGGGATTGGAACGCAATAGCAGGGACAGGGGCACTTTATGGCTGCGGCTGATTTCGTACAGGGTATCCCCTTTCTTTATCGTATAAGTGTAGCCGTCACAATATTCATAATTCATATATTTATTTCCATATGCATTTTTTACTAATATATTCTCATAAGATTGAAATGGTGACTGGTTTAGCGCATTCACAGCCATTCATCCCTTCATGCGATAGCCCACTGCCTGACGGGATCAATCACTGCTAACGCAGTTTTATCTATCTTATGATGAGATGAACAGTTTCTTACATATTTTTCATATATTAAAATGATTGCATTCCCGAAAAACTTGTCATATAATGTGACAGAATGACGAAAACGATACTCATACTGCGAAACATGTTGAAACAAACATGTTAAAACATGCGAAAATATGTTGGAAAGGCATGGTGGATTACTATGAAGCAGAATTACAATACCTTAGGCATTGACATCGGTTCCACAACCGTTAAGATTGCGATTATAAATACAGAAGGAGACATCATTTTCTCCGATTATCAGAGGCATTATGCCAACATCCAGGAAACTCTGGCATCCATCGTAAAGGATGCCTACGAGGAACTGGGGGATATTCCCCTCTCTCCCATGATTACCGGATCCGGGGGACTCACCCTGGCGAAGCATCTGGATATCCCCTTCGTCCAGGAGGTCGTGGCCGTGGCCACCTCTCTCAAGGACTTTGCCCCGCACACCGACGTGGCCATCGAACTGGGGGGCGAGGATGCCAAGATCATCTACTTTACCGGGGGCATCGACCAGCGCATGAACGGCATCTGCGCCGGCGGAACAGGCTCCTTCATTGACCAGATGGCTACCTTATTAAAGACGGATGCGGCAGGGCTGAATGAATATGCCAAAAATTACGAGGCAATCTACCCCATCGCCGCCCGGTGCGGCGTATTTGCCAAGACGGACATCCAGCCCCTGATCAACGAGGGGGCCACCAAGGAGGATCTGTCCGCCTCCATCTTCCAGGCGGTGGTGAACCAGACCATCAGCGGCCTTGCCTGCGGAAAGCCCATCCGGGGAAACGTGGCCTTTCTGGGCGGCCCGCTGCACTTCCTCACGGAACTACGCCAGGCATTTATCAAAACCCTGAATCTGTCCGGGGAGCAGATCATCGCCCCGGAACACTCCCATCTCTTCGCCGCCTCCGGCGCCGCCATGAACGCCAAGGAAGAGAGCCAGACCTCTCTGGGAAACCTGCGGCAGAAACTGTCGGAAGAAATCCATATGGAATTTGAGGTGACCCGCATGGAACCCCTCTTCCGAGACGAGCAGGAATATCGGGACTTCTTGGCGGAACATTCTAAAAAGGACGTGAAAAAGGGAAATTTCGCCGACTACCGAGGGGATCTCTTCTTGGGAATCGATGCCGGCTCCACCACCACCAAAGTGGCAGTCATCGGAGAGGACGGTTCCCTGCTGTATTCCTTCTACGACAGCAACAATGGAAGCCCGCTAAAGACAGCGTTAAAGGCCATCAAGGACATCTATGCCAAGATGCCCGAAGGGGCCCGCATCGTCCGCTCCTGCTCCACCGGCTACGGGGAGGCGCTGATCAAGGCCGCACTGATGTTAGATGAGGGAGAGGTGGAAACCGTTGCCCACTACAATGCTGCCGCCTTTTTCGAGCCGGAGGTAGACTGCATTCTGGATATCGGCGGCCAGGACATGAAATGCATCAAGATCAAAAATCAGTCCGTAGATAAAGTGCAGTTAAACGAAGCCTGCTCCTCCGGCTGCGGCTCCTTTATCGAAACCTTTGCCAAATCCCTGAATTATGAGGTGGCTGACTTTGCAAAGGTGGCTCTCTTTGCAGAAAACCCCATTGATCTGGGCTCCCGCTGCACCGTTTTCATGAACTCCAAGGTGAAGCAGGCTCAGAAAGAGGGTGCCAGCGTGGCGGATATTTCTGCCGGGCTTGCCTACTCCGTGATCAAAAACGCCCTGCTAAAGGTCATCAAGCTGACAGACCCCAAGGATTTGGGGACGAAAGTGGTAGTGCAGGGGGGCACCTTCTACAATGATGCGGTGCTTCGCAGTTTCGAGCGCATTTCCGGATGCCAGGCCGTCCGCCCGGACATTGCCGGAATCATGGGAGCCTTCGGCGCAGCACTGATTGCCAGAGACCACTATACCGGCCAGGAGACTACCATGCTGTCCATCGGAGAGATCAATGATTTGCGCTTTGAGACCTCCATGACCCGGTGCAAGGGCTGCACCAACCATTGCCTCCTCACCATCAACCGCTTCACCGGCGGCAGACAGTTCATCTCCGGCAACCGCTGCGAGCGGGGCATCGGCAAGCAGAAGAATGAAAAAAACGTGCCAAACCTATTTGATTACAAAAATAAAAGGCTCTTTGAACACTACGTTCCCCTTGAGGAGAAGGAAGCACCCAGAGGCGCAGTGGGCATTCCCAGAGTATTGAATATGTACGAGAACTACCCCTTCTGGTTCACCTTTTTCACGAATCTGGGCTACCGGGTAGTGCTCTCCCCGGAATCCAGCCGAAAGATTTACGAACTGGGCATCGAATCCATTCCCAGCGAATCCGAATGCTACCCGGCAAAACTTGCCCACGGCCATGTCTCCTGGCTTATCCGACAGGGACTTCCCTACATCTTCTACCCCTGCATTCCCTACGAGCGCAAGGAAGTAGAGGATGCCAACAACCATTACAACTGCCCCATCGTCACTTCCTATGGGGAAAATATCAAGAACAACGTGGAAGAACTGCGGGATGACAGCATCAAATACCAGAATCCCTTCCTGTCCTTCGAGGACGAGGAGATTCTCACCAAACGTCTCTGCGACTTCTTTTCCAAGGAGAATGATATCCCCGTGGCAGAGATCAAGGATGCTGCCGCCGCCGCATGGGGAGAAATGCTGGCAGTGAGAAAGGATATCACCCGGAAGGGGCAAGAAGTCCTGAAATACATGGAAGAAAACCATTGCCATGGCATCGTACTGTCCGGCAGACCCTACCACGTAGACCCGGAAATCAAC
>CATKZA010000011.1 GCA_949841235.1 uncultured Clostridiaceae bacterium | reverse complement strand
GGAATTATCGCCCTTCATGCCATAGAAGCATTGAAAAGGGTAAATGGCACCTACGCAATCTGTAGCATAGCGGCAGCAGGAGGCTTGGGAACTGCCATATTGCTAAAAAGATGCCAATGATGCAGTTTGCAACATACGTTTGTCACGGAAACTCATGGCATATCATGACAATATGCGAGTTTAGCTGCAAAAGAGAACATCTTGCAATCGGAAAATCATAGCAAAATCTGGCTCTCAACAAGATAATTAACATAATAAGAAAGCGAGAACAAAATGGATTATCTGGAACTCATCAAAAGGCAGCCGCCAGAAAAAGAAGCCATAGTAGAAGACGGCACGTCATTCTCCTATGGAGATTTGGTCAGACTGGCACAGAACAAGGCTCAGGAATGGAAAAAGCATCTCTCGCACATGGAACATGCGGGGCAGAATGATCAGCCCCATCCTCCCTCTCCCCAGAGAGCGGTACATGTCATTCAGGAAAAAAGAATCCTGCAACAGCTGGTTTCCTTCCTTGCCTGCTTCCTCACAGGAGACGTCCCCCTCGTGGTTCCCTGGGAGAGCGAATATTTCCAGAGGGATGCCCGCATCATGGCAGGGGAAGTGCCGAACCAGGCATGCATGGCAGTAGCTACCTCCGGCACCAGCGGCGCGCCGAAAATATATTTCAGGACATATGAAAGCTGGGCGGACTATTTCCCCATTCAGAACCAGATATTCCACATCCATAGAGATTGTCGGCTATTTGCCCAGGGAAGCCTATCTTTCACCGGGAACATGAACCTCTATCTGGCACAATTTTACGCAGGAGCCACGATGATTGCCGAAAACGAATTCCGACCCGGCGACTGGGTCCGGCGCATGGAAGAGCAAAAGGCAACCGGCATCTATCTCATCCCATCCAAATTACTCCTCCTGCCCAGGCTGATGCGCCATCCAAATGACCAGATTGAAACCATCATCTCCGGCTCCCAGAGTTTAGGAAAATCAGATGCAGAAACTTTGAAAGCCATATTTCCCAGAGCGGAAATCATCCTGTACTATGGAGCAACAGAACTGAATTATATCACATACATTACAGATGGCATGATGACGGAGCAGAGAAACCTGATTGGCAAGCCGTTTCCAAAGGTGGATGTAGACATCAGAGGAGAGGAAATTTTCGTCAGCACGGCGCACTGCGTGGAGGGCATTTCCTGCCCCCATACCCTGTCGGACAGGGGTGCCATGGATGCATCCGGGAATCTATATTTTCTGGGAAGGTCAGATGACATCCTCCTGCACCGGGGACATAAAGTATCTGCCATGAAATTGGAAAATATTTTAGAGGGTATCGCCGGAGTGGAAGAAGCCGCAGTATGCATGGTGGAGAGCAGCCACTGGAAGGAAGCGCAGATTGTGGCCTATCTCATAGTTCCTGTCCCCCATTCCCTGACAGAGCAGGAGGTGTTAGCCATCCTCAGAGACAGGCTGCACCGCTACGAACTTCCCCGAAGGATTTTCTTCGTGGATGCATTGCCTAAGAATGCCAGCGGAAAAGTGGACAAAAAGCAACTTGGTATGTTAAAATGGTAAAGTTAGCAAATTGACCGTAAAACGCCTCCCCGTGTCCAGACGCTGCCGGCACAGAAGGCGCAGAGAAAGGGTGGCAGCGTAGAAATGAGGAAATGAAATGATCGTACAGCCAAAAGTGAAAGGATTCATGTGCACCACTGCCCACCCGGCAGGATGCAAGGCCGCAGTTCAGAACCAGATTGATTATGTGAAGGCTCAGCCGAAGACAGAGGGACCGAAGAAAGTGCTTATCATCGGGGCCTCCATGGGATACGGCCTGGCTAGCCGCATTGCGGCAACCTATTCCTGCGGCGCTGATACCATTGGCGTTATCTTCGACAAGCCAGGAAAGGAAAAGAGGACGGCAAGCGCAGGCTGGTACAATACTGCTGCCTTTGAAGAAATCGCCACGGCAGACGGCTACTACGCCAAATCCGTGAACGGCGATGCCAATGCCCGGGAAATCAAGGATCAAGTCATTGAATTGATTCGGAAGGACTGGGGCAAGGCAGATCTGGTAATCTACAGCGTGGCCGCTCCCAGAAGAAAAGCCCCGGACGGCGTGACATACCGCTCCGTATTAAAGACCATAGGCCAGCCATACACCAACCAGACTATTGACCTGATGACAAATGAAATCTCAGAAGTCACCATCGACCCTGCCACCCCGGAGGAGGTACAGGCCACCGTGAAAGTCATGGGCGGGGAGGATTGGAAACTCTGGATACAGGCGATGAAAGAGGCAGACGTTCTGGCGGAGGGAGCCAAGACCGTGGCATATTCCTACATCGGCCCGGAACTGACGCATCCGATCTACTACGATGGCTCCATCGGTCAGGCAAAGCAGGACTTGTACCAGACGGCAGACGATATGAATGGGAACATGGATGGGGTGGAGGCTTATGTCTCCGTCAATAAGGCAGTCGTAACCCAGTCCAGTGCCGCTATTCCCATCGTGCCTCTCTACATATCCCTGTTATTTAAGATTATGAAAGAGAAGAATCTGCACGAAGGATGCATCGAGCAAATGTACCGCATGTTCCATGACCGCCTTTGCAGGGATCAGGTTGTCACTGACGGCAATCGGCTCATCCGCATGGATGATTATGAGATGGAGGCAGAAGTCCAGCAAGCAGTAATGGATTTGTGGAACCAGGTGAGCCAGGACAACATCAAAGAAATCGGCGATGTGGACGGCTACTGGCAAGATTTTTACGAGATTTTCGGCTTTCACATAGACGACGTGGACTATGACAAGGATGTGGATATTCAGGGAAAGATTCCCAGCATGGAGTAATTTCCTATACAGTTTAAAAAGGGAACGCAAAATATCCTTCGGATATTAGTGCGTTCCCTTAAAACCCTAATCCGGATATCTGGCATGAACCTCCCGAAATTGGTCAAAGGTATCCACGAAGGCATCCACCACGTCAGGATCAAAGTGGCTGCCCCGATCCCCCACGATAATCTCTCTCGCTTTCTCGTCAGTAAAAGGCTTCTTATAGGGGCGTTCGCTCACCAGCGCGTCAAACACGTCCGCCAGTGCCACGATGCGGCTATCCAGATGAATCTCCCAATTCTTCCTCCCCATATAGCCGGTGCCGTCCCACTTCTCATGATGTTCCAGGGCGATAGTCTTTGCCGTCTCCATAATCTTGCCGGGAGCATTGCGCAGCAGTCTCTCCCCCTCCCTGATGTGGGTCTTAATCACGTCAAACTCCTCCGGCGTAAGCCTTCCTGGCTTTTCCAATATCTCGGCGGGAATATTAATCTTTCCGATATCGTGCATCATGGAAGCAATGCGGATGGTATTCACATCATCCGGGGAATATCCCATGGCTTCCGCCAGTATGCGGGTATATTCCGACACTCGCTTTACATGAAGCCCGGTAAACTCCGATTTGGCCTCCACAATCTCTGCCAAGGACTGAATCGTCTGCTCTGACACGTCATTTACCTGCTGGTTCGTAATCAGCAGCACCATTCTCTTCTTAATATTGTCTAACAGGTGGTTCAGGGTCATGACTAATTCAAACAGGCATTCATGGAGAATCCTGTCCCCATGGTATTCCAAAGTGAGAAAGCCAAAGAAATCATCCAGAATATTCAGAGGGATTGTCAAAAGCTGGGAAGCATTGTGGAAAGTCTCCTCCGGCAACGTCCAGAGTTCTTCCTGCGTGCGTGGAAGGAGAGGCAGGGAAGAACCGTCTTCCGTAATATGTTTCAGCAAAATCACAGGCGCATCGCTTGCCGATATCACCGGCAGGTCTGCCAGTGCCGCAAATTCCGCATTCAGATAGAGATTCACGCCGGTAAGCCCCGGCTCCCGGACATAATCGGGAAAATGCTTGGCCAATGCCTGTAGCGTAGTCTCCGTGTTTACATAGGTGGTAAACTCATAGGTATTATGGCGGTATGCCCGCTCCTGTTCCGTCATGGAGAAGAGCTGCACCAGCCTATTGTCAGCCCTTCGCTGATCGTGGCTTTCACAGCCACAGGACTCCGTATAGACAATTTTGCAGGGAATGGTGATGTCCTGGTCATAGGGAACCTCTCCCCGAAGCATTCCATCCAACTGTCCTATCACCACCCTGCCGGTCTCCTCCGGGTCATAGATAGCGGTAGTCAGAAGAGGCAGATGATACTCCCGCTCCTGCAGACCGCCCAATCCGGTGACAATGATATCGTCAGGCACATGAATACCCCTCTCTGCCAGATAATCACACACCGCAATGCCCATGGCATCATTGGCACACACAATCGCATCCGGCATAGGCAGATCCGATTCCAGAAACGCTTTCGTCGCCTCTCTGGCGGGCACCGTCCAAAAGTCTCCGTAGCCAATGCGCCCTTCCTCCACCGAATAGCCATTTTCCCGGAGTACTTTCCTGTAGATCTCCATGCGCCTTTCAGACACAGGGTTGCCCACCGATCCCGCCATGAAATTAATCCGCTTGCAGTGGTGGCATGTGATTAAGTGCTGTATGATATCAGCCAGGGAGGATTCTGCATCATACTGAATATTGCAAGTATATTCCAATGTACCCTTGATATTCAGAACCGGAATCCCGGCCTCGATCGCCTTCTTCGCCAGCCCTTCCTGAATCGGCTCATATTTAATCATCTCGCTGAAAATAATCAGAGCGCAGAAACGGTGGAAATGAATCAGTTCAAATATCTTCTGCTCCGCCATGTCGCTCCTGGATCTATGATATAAATCAGAAAATGGTGCAAAAATATGCAAATAATAACCGTGCCTCTCAGCTTCCGCACCCAGCGCCGTCAACAGCCTGTGTACAGCAATCTTGTGAATGCTGGTGACGCATACGCCGATAATCTTCTTCTCTCCCATTCACCAAACCTTTCCGGCAAACAATGTTTGTCTGTCTGTCGTATAAAATATACCTTTCAATTGCCCCGCTACTATAATTATATAGGGGAATGGCAGGAAACACAATAGCAAATTAGATCTTGCGCTTTCTCTTTTTGTCTTCATACATTTTAATATCTGCCTGATTGTAGGCAACATCAAAATCAAAATCTTCCGGCTCGCATATATGCACTCCAATGCTGACAGATACAGAAAAAGGCTTGGCATGGTTCTGGTTGATGGAATGAATGCGATTCTGAATCATGGAAATCAGCCCATCCTCAGCTACATCCTGGCCAATGGCAATGCATGCAGCAAACTCATCCCCGCCAAACCTCCCATAGATGGCATAGGGCAAATCCAGATTCCTTAACGCATTCGCTGCCGAGCATATGATATAGTCGCCATTTTCATGTCCCAGCGTGTCATTTACATGCTTCAGGTTGTCGGCATCTATAGAAATCACCGCCAGCAGCTGTCCGCAGTCAAGGGCATGCTGAACCAAATCGGGAAGAGCCGTATAAAATCCCTTGCGGTTGTACAATTTCGTCATGGCATCATGCTTCGCCATTTCTTCCATATAATCTGCCGTATACTTGATATATCTTACATTCTGATTGCATCCCAGCAGAATATTGATTGCGGCAATATATTGATTGATCTTCCTATACTCATGCTCAACTATATGAAAATAACTGGCAATAAAACCCAGGGAATTGCTCCAAAAGCCCAAGGAAGTCAGCACAATCGGCCGATTTTCCCGAATCAGAATATCCCAAAAAGGCATCATGTCATTCTCATTGTACACGGAAAAAAGAGGTATGCTATCTTCTTCCGGCGTGTATAGCACGCACATGGAATCATTCTTATTCAACTCTTCACTTTTAACCAGAGGATTGATTTTATCATCAAAATATGTCTGCTTCAAAAATATAATGCAATCTCCAAAATCAACCTGGCGAAGCCTCTCTGCAATTTCCTCCGCATTATTGCAGGCAACTGCCTTTTCCGTAAGCTCGTAGAGTTTGCGCTGCATTTCAAAATATCCGTAAAATGCGTCCTCGTTCTCCCGGGCAATCTGCCCGAAATTCGGCATGGGTATTTTTCGTTCGCATCCGCAGCTGGAAAAAATATCAAGGACGAAATCCACCGAATGAATCCCCTCAACATCCTGCCCTTGCAGTGCCAGCCGCATATTCCGCACGATTTCCTGTACCAGCGCAGGCAGGTCATAATGGCAGGTGGTGATGGGCGGCGTGCAATACTGCGCCTCCCTGATGCCGTCAAATCCCGTGACAATCACATCCCCGGGTACGGAGATGCCATGGCGCTGCAATTCATTGCAGACGGTAATCGCCGTGGTATCATTCACGCAAATAATCGCATCCGGCAGTTCTTCTCTCTCAACGAGGGAATTCACCACATTCTGGACAGGCCCAAACCAATAGTCTCCATAACTAAGCATATCATCTGAAAAAGGGATATTATTTTCCTGCAATATCATTTTAAATGTATGAATCCGGTTCTCAGAATGATATTCCCCGCGAACTCCCGCAATAAAATGTGGATTTGCGCAATGATGATCCTCAATCACATGGCGGGCCACAAGTTCAAACCCCCGCTCATAATCCAATACGATATTGATATGCCTGTCATTCTCGGCACCGATGGTAATAATGGGTTTATTATGTAATTCCGCCTGGTCAGCCACCATCTGCAGAGCCTCTTTATCATGATAATACTCTTCATAAATGACAATGGCATCTATAACATCAAAGTCAATCAAGTCAAAAACCGTCTTTTCCACCATGTCAGACTCCGTATTCCAATACAAATCAGAACAGGTGTGGTAAATCACAAGACGATATCCATATTTCAGCAGAGATTCATTTAATTCTGCAATGAACTCGGTGTGTTCATAAGCCTTGGGAACACATAATGCGATAATTGTGCTGCCTTTATACATAAAAGTACGCTCTCCCTTTCATCATGGCATATACTCCAATGCCAAATCATAATTTGAGTATACTATAATCACCGATAGGAAGTCAATGTATACATATTCTCCTACTTGCCTTTTGTGATGAAAGAGAGTATAATTAACAATCGGTTACATAATTTGGTATCCATATATTCATTTTTTGATGTATTAGAGGGGGAAACAATGTATATATTGGAAAAGCTGCTGACCGTTTTTTATACTATCGTCTTTTCAATGATTTTGGTTATCGTGATATTGGCCATGCTGTCTTGGTCTGGCTATATGGCGGGAGTTCTGCCATTACTGGGAATACTGATATTTGTATATCTGAAAAAGAAAAAAAGAATCTTGCCCAGCCGCACATGCAGATATCTATGGTACGGGATCAGCCTATGCTCCCTTGCGCTTCTGATCTGGATTTCCTATACATGCAAAGTGGATTTCACCTGGGATTGGGGGAAGATTCTCCTATCCTCCGAAGAATATGTCACGAATGGCCAACTGCAATCAGTGGAATACTTTGCCCGCTATCCCAATAATCAGCTGTGTCTTATTGGCGTGACAGGACTTTACCAGATCGTACGATATTTCAATCCCCTAGCAGACCTGGAAACGTTCCAAAACGTATCCATCGTCATCAGCTGCTTTTTCGTGTGGGCCGCCATCAATATGATCTACCTCATTGGCAAGGAGATTTGGGGATTGCGGCGGGCAGTGCTGGCAGGATTATTTGCAGTGGGCTGCCTCCCCTTTTATATGTATGCCCAATTTTTATATACGGACACGTCGGGGCTTTTTCTGCTGACGATTCTCATCTACTTAGACATCAAGATTTTTCGGGAAGATTTCTTTCCCAGAAGAATCGCCTATGCCGTCCTGGCAGGGATGGTCGCAGGCATCACATACCATGTCAAGGTGATCCCATTCATACTATTTATTGCGATGATCCTTGCAGAATTCCTTCACAGAAGCCACCGGGCGAGGGAAAAAGCCGTCGTCCTTGCCTCCGCTGTTCTAATCTGTCTGGGAACCTGGTATTCCGTAGGAAGCTACTCTGACCAAATCTCCTCAGAGCAGTTCGGCATCACCGCCGAGGCGAAAGAACGGTGGCAATTTCCCCTGACCCACTGGATCATGATGGGGCTGAACCAAGAGAGCATGGGCGGGTATCACGAGCAAGATGTGATTTACACCGCTTACTTTTCCTCTATGGAGGAGCGAAAATCCGAAAACACCAAAGTAATTCAAGAGAGAATGCATGCATTTGGCATGGATGGACTTCTCACGCACATATTTCACAGAAAACTGCCCAGAACATGGGGAAACAGCTGTCTCGCCGGGGACAACTATCTCAGACAGCTGCCTAAAAACAGAGAAAGCGACGTGGTGCAGTTCATGATGCTAAATGGAAAATATCACCACTATTGCCTGGTGTATACGTGGACTTACTATGTAATTTTATTTGTGGGCATCATATTGTCGGGAATCATGGCAGTAAAAAACAAGCAGCGGCAGGACGTGCTGCTAATGGGCAGAATCGCACTGCTGGGCCTGACCCTCTTCCAGATTCTTTGGGAATGCAACAGCAGATACCTGATCACCTTCATCCCATTGCTGATTATCATGGCATTAGACGGATACTTCCGATGCAAGGAAGAGCGGCATATATGATAACGCTCAAAGGCGAACCAATCCCTCCGCATTCTTCCCCAAAATCTTTTCCAAGCAATCTTGGTCTGAGGCAAGGCGGCGAAGCTGAGCCAGAGACTCCTTCTGCCCGCTCCAGGGGCTGTCCGTAGCAAACAGAACCCTGTCCGCCCCATGCTTTTCAAGAATGCGCAAAAATGCATCATCGTCAATAAATCCAAAGATGTAGGCGGTATCCAGATATACATTCCCTCCTGCGATTAGCTGCTCCACATCATCCCACAGGCCAAAGGCACCATAGTGCGCCAGAACCATTCTTTCCGGCGCAACTTCATCCATCACCTTCTGAATGCGCTTTGCCGTACAGCGCACATTGTCCGGAAAGCCGATATCCACCCCCGCATGCACCACTGTCACCAGCCCCAGTTCCGTAGCGTAATCCAGTATGCGCATGTACTTGATATCATCAAAATAAGTATCCTGATAGTCTGGGTGGAGCTTGATTCCCTGCAATCCCAAATCCTTGATGATGCGCAATTCCCTCTTAAAATCCAAAGTATCCGGATGAATCCCGCCGAAGGATAGGAGCCGATGCTCCTGCCCCTGATATTTCTCATTAAGCCTGGCTGCAAATTCATTGACCGTATTAAACTGCTCCGGCCGGGTGACCACCGGGAGGACGATGGACACGTCCACCCCGGCCTCCTCCATGGATGCCACCAGGCTATTTTCCTTTCCATCGGTAAATGCCCTGACATTGGCAATATTCTCTAATTTCTCAATGGTGCTTGCCGCTATCTTCTCTGGAAATATATGGGTATGGAAATCCACAATCATGAAATCAACTCCTTGCTTAGTATATAGGAAACTGCATCAAAATATGCGATAAGAAGAACGCTGATTCTGCGTTCTTCCAGATGCTTTCTAAGCATCTTGGTGAAAATCGTAGCTTTGCTTGGCGAGGCAATAACGAGCCTAGCAAAACTTTTCACCTTCTTATTGAAACACTCTGGCAATATCTTCCTGGCTGAACAGCTTCACCTCTCTGCTCTCCAGCAGTTCGGCGGCCTGGTCGCCGTTGCTAATCTTGCATATGATGGAGGAATCCTCCTCCTTGTTGGATAGGACATACATGTACTCCACATTCAGCCCCGCCTTGCACACAATGCCCAACATTTCCTGTAGCGTACCCACCTGATGGGACAGCCTCACGGCCAGCACATCTGTCAGCCGGGCGGTAAAGCCTTTATTCTTCAAGGCAGCCTGCGCTGCTTCCGGCTTGGCGGTAATCATCCTGAGAATCCCGTATTCGCTGGTATCTGCCAGGCTGAGGGAAATGATATTGATCTGCTCTTCCTTCAGGACATCCAGAACCTCCTCCAAACGTCCCTCCTCGTTTTCAATAAATACTGACAACTGCTTTATAAACATATTCTGCCCTCCATTCTATGTATTAATCAAGTTTTCGCTTGTCAATGACATGCACCGCCTTGCCCATGCTGCGCTCCAAGGTCTTTGGCTCCACCAGCTTGATCTTAGCCGCAAGCCCGATAGCATTCTGGATCACATGGCCGATCTTCTTGGTAAGGTTCTCCAGTTCCCGAATCTCGTCAGAGAAGAAGCGCTCCTCCACTTCCACCTGAATCTCCAGGGTATCCAAATTATTTTTCCGATCCACGATCATCATATAGTGGGGGGTCGTGCCGCCCATTTCCAGAAGCGCCGCCTCAATCTGGGAGGGGAATACATTCACTCCGCGGATAATCAGCATATCGTCAGAACGTCCCTTGAACCGGCTAATCCTTGCCAGCGTCCTGCCGCATTCGCACTTGTCATATGCGATGCTGGTCAAATCCTTGGTGCGGTAGCGCAAGAGAGGCAATCCCTCCTTGGTCAGCGTGGTGAACACCAGCTCTCCCGTCTCGCCTTTCGCCATGGGTTCCAGCGTGTCAGGATTGATGATCTCCGGCAGGAAATGATCCTCGTAGACATGAAGCCCCTTGTGATACTGGCAGTCACAGGCAACGCCCGGCCCCATCACCTCCGACAGCCCATAGATGTCAAATGCGTTTATATGTAGTTTTTCCTCAATCTGCTTGCGCATATTCTCCGTCCAGGGCTCTGCGCCGCAGACTGCCGCCTTCAGCTTAATATTGGGAATATCGCCAGCCTCCTCCAGCACTTCCGCAATGTGAAGGAGATAGGAGGGAGTGCAGGCAATGGCAGTCACGCCAAAATCCTTCATCATCGTAGTAAGCTTCTTCGTGTTTCCCGTGGACATGGGAACTACCATGGCTCCCAGATTTTCCGCGCCGCCGTGGGCGCCCAGCCCCCCGGTAAATAGTCCATAGCCGTAAGCAACTTGGATAATGTCCCCCCGAGTAACTCCCGCCTGGCTCATGGCCCTGGCCACGCATTCGTTCCAGATATCCAGATCCCTTCTGGTGTAACCCACCACGGTAGCCTTTCCGGTAGTTCCGGAAGACGCATGGATGCGGACAATCTCCGACTGCGGAACGGCAAATAACCCGAAAGGATAAGTATCCCGCAAATCATTCTTCGTAGTGTAGGGAAGCTTGGGCAAATCCTCAATTCCCTTGATATCCCCCGGCTCAATTCCCAACACTTGCATCTTCTTCCGATAAAATTCCACATTGTGGTATACCCGATCCACCGTCTTGACCAGACGCTTGCTCTGCAAATGCTCCATTTCATCCCTGCTCATGCATTCCTTTGCTTCATTCCATATCATACTGCCATGCCTCCTATATTGTCCCTATGTATTACTATTCACGAGTATCTGACCTAACTGTGAATATCCGCCATCCTTGCCACCGCTTCGCCGTCGATTTTCTCCCTTGCAGATATAACCGAATCCTGCGTTTAACATAAAAAACTTAATATTCGTTGTACTAGTGTCTTAGGCCCCATACCCTGTGAGAAATGCCTTCTGGTTGATTTCCACGGTCTTCGGGGGAACGGTCTTTTCTATGACCTTCAGCCATGCCTCCTTAGAGAAATCCATATGCCTTGCTGCCATCCCCAGCACAATAATATTAAACACCTTGGAATTGCCCAGCTTCTTGGCCTCCTCCATGGCATCCATCTTATATACCGTATGTTCCTTCTCCAAGCCTTCCACGATATTCTCGGGATACTGGGCCGCCCCGGTCACCACGGTTATCGGCTCGATCCGCTGCTCGTTGACCACCAGAACGCCGTCTTTTTTCAGAAAATGGGAGTAGCGAAGAGCCTCCAGCTTCTCAAAAGCAATCAGTACATCCGCCTGTCCCTCTTCCACGATAGGCTCCGCCACCTTTTCCCCATAGCGCACGAAAGTCACCACGCTGCCGCCCCGCTGAGCCATGCCGTGCACCTCGGACAATTTCACATCGTATCCCGCATCTAGGGTAATGCCGCCGAGAATGCGGCTGGTCAGGAGGGTTCCCTGGCCGCCCACGCCTACTATCATTATATTCTTCGTCATATCTTTACCTCGTTTCTACTGGCTTTCATCTTCACACTTCCAATCATGCCGCTTTGCGGCACAAACAATACATGATTACCTACGTGTGACCGCCTGCTTCGCAGGCGCACATTCGCAATTCGCTTCGCTGGCAAAAATCACACTGTCTCTATTGCGCCAAATTTGCAAAGTTTCTGGCACAGGCCACAGCCATTGCACATCGTCTCATCAATGGCAATGGTTCCATCAGGATTCTTCGTCAGGGCGGGACAGCCCGGCTTCAGGCACATGCCGCATTTCTTGCAGGCATCTTCCACCGGCTTGCACTTATTCGGGAATACATTGCCCTTCAGAAGTACGCAGGGAGCCTTGGTGATGATGACGGAAACCGCATCTCTCGCCACCTCTTCCCTGACTACCTTCTCCAGCCTCTCCGTGTCAAAGGCATCCACCTCTTCCACATGCTCGATTCCCATAGCCTTGCACAGCTGGAATATATTTATCGCAGGGACAATCTCCCCCTTCAGCGTCTTGCCCGTCGCCGCATGGTCCTGATGCCCGGTCATGCCCGTGGTGGAATTGTCCAGAATCATCACGGTTCCCGTAGCCTGATTGTAAACCATATTCATCAGGGAATTGACCCCCGTATGCATGAAGGTGGAATCTCCGATCACAGCCACCCAGTTCTTGATATAGCCCTTGCCCTTGGCTTTCTCCATGCCGTGGAGGGTGGAAATGCTGGCTCCCATGCAAACCGTAGTATCAATCACATTCAGCGGGGGAACCGCAC
>CATKZA010000010.1 GCA_949841235.1 uncultured Clostridiaceae bacterium | reverse complement strand
TGGTCACGTCCAGCGTGCCATAGGCAGTGTCCGCCGTCCATTTCTGATCCTTTTTGATTCGATAGCGGCGGATATAGTCCGTGTCGCAGCTAAACTGATAATAAAAATCCGTGGCCTTTTCCGGATCCTCCCGGTAAAGCTCCCTGAACCGCTTAATCACCACGCTGGGGGCAGGAACCAGAGCGCTCATCAGCTTGGTGTCAAAGAGATCCCGATACACCACGCTATTTTCTTCCAAAATGCCATGCTCAAATGCCCAGTCCAGCAGACCCGCCAGAATATCTTCCAAAGGCATGCCGGAAGCCTTCCCCACCTCCTCATACTCATCCAGACAAAGGACTTCCAACAGGCGATTGACCGTATATACCCTGTCCTCCTCTGCCACCAATCCACATTCCATGCCATAGGAAACCAGTTCCCCAATCAGTGCGTTCACATTTGCCATTGCCATATCCTCCCTTCGCATCATGCAGCTGCGTCCAAAAAACAAAAATCTTGTCTTTCATTATACCATATGTCCCGGAGAAGTTCAAAACAGTTGTTATGAATTACGAATCATGACTTCGCCGAAGTCTTTACCGCCTGGGCAAGCCCCTTCCTGGGATAATATGGATATTTTTTATCCAGGTGGAACAGCATATATCCCGGCGTGTTCTGAACCTCCATGCCATGCCGGTTTAGAATCTCCGTAATCTTCTCATTGTCATGCAGGCGATGGTACGCGCAGATATTGCACTTGATATTCTCGGAAGCGGCCAGAGTATTTTCCCCGCCCTGAAGCGCCAGCACCTCCGCTCCCTCGATATCCATCTTCAGGTAATTCAGCTGCTCCCCCTGCATGATTTCATCAATCGTCGTCGTAGTTTGTTTATTTGCATGTCTTGCCAAGAATTTGTCCACGATAACCACCTTATCCAGATAATCCCTGAAGGTCCATTTCAATGCATTGACAAACAATGGATCGCATTCCACCAAATATAGTTTCTTCACCCTCTTCACAATCGGCGCGCTAAAATTACCCTCCGCCACTCCCGCATCCATGACCACGGCCCCCTCCGGAACTTCCATCCTCGGGTTGAAATATTGATGGGGCGACCGCCCATCCTGCTCCTCGCGCAGACCATTGATGTATTCCACCGCTGAATCTTTTGTGGGAAAATATTCTATGGGCAGATAGATGCGCATGTCACCTTCCATGGCATAATACATTCCCGCCTCTTCGTCAAAATGGCATTCTATGTCCTCCGGTTCCCGCTCAAAGGAAAAGACAGACAGATTTTCCGTCTCAATAATATTTCTGGCAATCCGGCGCAATTCTTCACTATCCTGCTCTATATAGCAGTAATTGATCACATTTAACGCCATCTCCGTAAACATTCTCCCTCTGGCGGCCATGCTAGCAAACAGCATGCGCAGCAAGTCAGCATACTCCTTCAAGTCTGCGACAGATTTAGAAAATTTTGCAAAATCCTGAAAGCAGGATTCATCCAGTTCCGAGAAAAGCCCATCCACATAACCCATATTCACGATGGAATTTTCATATAGCTGATTTTGCACCATGATGTCATCGCTCTGCTTCACCGCAAGAAACATATCCCGAATATCGCCCTTTGCGTCCCGCCAAAATTGATATGGAACACTTTCTTCCCGTGCCTGTGCCATGGTTTCCAAAACACCTGCCAGTTCTGACATGATGTCCCTTTCATTCACGCCCAGCTGCATATCTCTCCTCCTTACCTCACCATATCGCCCTTCTGCTGAATCATATGGTTCACCGCATGCTCCAGCGCATCAATGGATGCCCGGATAATATCCTCGTCACTGTCCGCTCCCCAGTACCGCTTCTTCTCATCCTGGGTAATCCCCACGTAGGCCATGGCCTTGGAAGATGAATTCTTTGACAGGGAATGCTCCTCGTACACGTCCAGCGCATAGGAAATGCCCAGATAATCCTTGATGGCATTGTTCACCGCATTGAGGCGTCCATTTCCCCTGGCCTCCACCACCTCCGTGATTCCATCCTTCCGGAAGGTCACCTGGGTGGTAATGCCATCCCCCTGCTGGAAATGCACCTCCGTAATGGCAAAGCTCCTCTTCGGCTTGGAGTAGGTGTCTGTAAATACCTCCAGCATCTCCTGGGGGCTAAGTTCCGCATGGGCATGGTCTGATACCCCCTTCATCAGATATCCCACTTCCTCCCGCATCAAATCCGGAAGGACGATGCCGAAGTTCTGCTTCAGCACGTAGGCAACCCCGCCCTTTCCAGACTGGCTGTTGATCCGAATCACGTCAGAATCATAAGTCCTGCCCACATCCTTGGGATCAATGGGCAGATAAGGCACCGTCCACTGATGGCAGCCCGTCTTCTCCCTGTGGGCCATCCCCTTGGAAATGGCATCCTGATGGGAGCCGGAAAAAGCGGTAAACACCAATTCCCCGGCATATGGCTCCCGCATGGATACCTGCATATCCGTCAGCCGCTCATATGCCTCCTTGATTTCCTGCATATTGCCAAAATCCAGTCCCGAATCCACCCCGTGGGCATGGAGGTTCATCCCCACGGTGACAATGTCCAGATTGCCCGTGCGCTCCCCATTTCCAAAGAGAGTGCCCTCCAGGCGGTCCGCTCCCGCCAGCACGCCCAATTCCGCCGTGGCAACTCCGCATCCCCGATCATTGTGGGGGTGGAGGGAGAGAACCACGTTTTCCCGATATTTCAGATGCTTGCTCACATATTCCACCTGGCTTGCGAACACATGGGGCATGGCATTCTCCACCGTAGAAGGAATATTGATAATCGCCTTGGCATCCGCCTTCGGCTCCCACACATCCAATACCGCATTGCAGACTTCCACCGCATACTCCACCTCTGTCCCGTGGAAGCTCTCCGGACTGTATTCAAAGCGAATATTTCCCTGCACCTCTGCGGCCAGCTTCTTCAATAAAATGGCACCGTCCACTGCGATTTTCTTGATTTCCTCCTTGGACTTTTTAAACACCTGCTCCCTCTGGGCTACCGATGTGGAATTATATACATGCACGATGGCATTGGGCGCACCGTCCACCGCCTCAAAGGTCTTGCGGATAATATGCTCCCTGGCCTGAGTCAGCACCTGCACCGTCACGTCATCCGGTATCAGTTTCCGATCAATCAGCGTGCGGAGGAAATTATACTCCGTCTCGGATGCGGCCGGGAATCCCACTTCAATCTCCTTGAAGCCAATGTCCACCAGCATCTGAAAATATTCCACCTTCTCCTCCAGGCTCATAGGTTCAATCAGTGCCTGGTTGCCGTCCCGCAAATCCACGCTGCACCACACCGGAGCCTTTTCTATGGCATCCCTCCTCACCCAGTCAAAACTGTCCGCCGGCGGCATGAAATACCCCTTCTGATACTTGTCAAAACCTTTCATCTCTCTTCCTCCTTTTCCGGGCCGAGCGCCCTTCTTTCCTGTCCCCTGAGAAGCCTTTATACCAATGATACCCCTTCCTTTGTTACTATTCACAGCGATGCATGATAGGATGAATGGCTGTGAAAAGCAACCTCTCCTTTCACCAAAATAAAAAGCCCCTATGAAATATTCATAGAGACGCAAATATACGCGGTACCACTCTAATTCATGTAAAACATGCTCTCACAGGTACATCCATCACTTTCAATACCTTTCCCCTGTAACGGTGGGACTCCGTCCAAGTCTACTGCGGGCATGGCCCTTTCAACCGGCTGCTCCAAGACCAGTTCGCCATATCGCTTCCGCTGCTTCCCATCAGCCAGCAGCTTTCTGGACTCCACTTTATGGCTACTATTCCTCTTCTTCGCATTCTCGCCACACTTCAATGCATCACCCGCATGAAATGTATTCGACAGATACTACTATAACATATACTCCCCCATTTGAAAAGCCCCTAATTTAAATGGGAGAAAAAAGGTGCAAAGTTCCTATACAGTAGAAAGGGAACGCAAAATATCTGAAAGATAATATAATTATCTTCGGATATTAATGCGTTCCCCTGTAAGAAGGAAAGCAATCTCCCTTCCCAAAATATATGCTCTTAGTAAACTTTTCCTTTATATACCAGCTTCACCGGATTTATCACAAACAAGGCACGAGATGACATCTTGCCCTTGCCCGTAAACATCCTGGCATATTTCCTCCACTTCTTCTTCGATGTTTTCACTTTCATCTTGGAAGTCACGCCAGCAAATGCCTTGCTGCCCAGCGCCTTAATCTTGTCTGACCTCACCAGCATCCGATCAAGGTTCTTGCAGCCCGCAAAGGCCTTCCCGCCAATCGTCGTCACCCGCTTAGGTATCACCACGAACTGCATCTTCTTGCAGTTTTGGAATGCATTGTTCCCAATCGTCGTGACATTCTCTCCGATGGCCACATCCTTCAGACGCTTCATGTTCTTGAAAGCATTCTTGCGGATGGCCGTCACCTTGAAACTGTAACCTTTCAGCTTCACCTTGTTCGGTATGGTGATCTTGGATGCATTTTTCTTCCTTGCGCCATATACCGCAACCTTGCCATTTTTCTTGGCTGATTTCGTGACAATATATTTCAGGGAACCAGCTGCAATCACTTTGCCCTTCTTCGGCAAGGAACCCTTCGGCTTCTTGGATTTTGACTTCTTGGTAGTCTTTGGCTTCTGGGTAGCCGCAGGCTTCTTCGTCTCCCCCAGTATTTCCGCAGGAGGATTTTCCGTAACTGCCGGCGCGGGCGACACATTCGGCTTGCTCGAAGTGCCGGGCGTGGTTGTAGGTGTTACGGTGGGTGCCGATGTAGGTACGTCGATTGGTTCCGGCGTTCCAGTCGGCTCAGTCGATGGCGTCTTAGTTGGTGCGGGAGATGGTTTCTCTTCCAGAGCCTTCTTTAGCACAAGATTTTCCTGGGAAATGCGTACCGCATTTCCATCGGAATCAACGATCTTAATCTCGCAGGTCACACTAATCTCTCCATCCAGCCCCTTCATATTGGTCTTGACCTTGTCGAAGTCCATATTCAACTTCTGCTTGCCAAATCTGAGATTCTCCTTCTTCTCATACTCCGCAACCACATTTCCCTCTCCGTCTTTCAACTTCGCAGTGACATTCACGTTATCATCCGCCTTCTTAGACCAAGTAAGGTTTGCCTCTGCGACACCATTCAGGCGGTTTTTGCTATCCAGAGAAACATTGCACCGCATGTCGCCGACCTGCAGGGGATTCTCTCCCCGAGAAGCCAAGAAGGAAACATCTGCCTTGCCGTCTTTCAGTGCAAGAGGCGCACCGTCCACTTTCACATCCTTGGCATCCTCAGAAACACTCACTTCCATTTCCGTGTCACTGGTCATCTCTATGGACAGGGAACTGCCCTTTAAGGAAATTTCCCTCTCAACTCCATATACATCCATCACGGAAAGTTCCGTCTCCGTATCCGCATCCTTTGATGCCAACTTTACAACGTCATTTCCCTCTCCCTTATAGCTCTCCACTGTAAGTTCGGCATCCCCATCGGAAGTCTCCACCTCGGAGAAAATTTCCTCCGTGGACACATAATACTTCAACTCCTCTTTCTCAGCCTCTTTTCCGTCCTTCTCCTCCTGAAGTTCCGCCTTCACATGGTAGTCTCCTTGGGGCAGCACGAAACTGCGGATGCCGCTAAAGGCTTCCTCCGTCCCATCTGACACGGGGCGCTGCTCGTAAGCCCCCTTAATCTCCGTGTAATCTCTTCCGCCGCCATTTTCCAGAGATACCGCCTCCCTATTCACAGCCACGGAAACATTTTTGCTCTCCTCCTCCTGTCTCTCTATATGCTTTCCGGTAAAGTCCGCCTTTTTCAGCGTCTCCCGCAAAGTGGAATACTTCACGAAAGATGCCCGCTTATACTGTCCGTACTCAATGCCCGAAAAGTCCTTCTTAATCTTCAGCTTCTGGAAGGCACCGGGGTAATTGCAGTCATACACATCTAAAATGTAATTGCCCGCCTGATCCATATTCATAGCCACGGGAACCACTGAATGGCCACAATATTTGGAGTACAAGCACATCACCACCGGATCTGCCGTGGAATCCACGCCCAAGCCACCGGAGCGCTCAAATTCCTCCACTTGCCTAATCAACGCCCTATATTTGCCAGAATTCTGTGTCAGCTCTATGCCAACCTCATCCGCAAACTGAGAAACCTGATAGATTTCTACCACCTTGGTCAAATCTGCGTCAAAATCCCTAGGGGCAGGAATATCATATACCTGCTCTGCCGTAGATGCATAATCCTTCACGTCAAACCAGTCACCCTCGTAAAATTCCGTGGAAGACGATGCCATCCCAAAGCAGCTGCCCTTCCACTCAGAATTCCATGCATGGTAGAAGGAGCCTCTGACCACGCTCTGCAAAGCCGTGACATAGCGCTGCAGAGGGATATAATATCTATTGCCGTACCCAAAGGAACTCCCAGTATTGGCAAAAGAATAATGATCCTGCTTCTCCGTGTAGAATTTATCCAGCGCCACCAAGGGAATGCCTTCCCAATCACTTCCGGCATTGCGCCATGTCCCATTGCTCGCTCGGTAATAGATCGTCAGATCCCCATTTGGGCCGGCAAAGGAATCCTTCGCCCAGATACTGGGATAATCCCCATAGAAATATACTTTCTGGAGTTTTCCGCAATCTGCAAAGCTCCTTGAAGGAATCTCCCTGATTTTCTTAGGAATATTGATGGTGCGCAGCGAATCGCATCCTTGGAAGCACCCTCTTCCGATGGTGGAAACAGATTCCGGTACCACCATGGATTCCAGTGCGCCGCAGGTGGAAAATCCCTCCGCTCCGATAGATTCCAAATGCTCGCCCAAGAGAATCTCCGTCATGGCGCTGCATCCCTTGAATGCTCCATCCCCAAGGATTTTGGCACTGCGGGCATCTATGTCATCCACGATGGCCGTATCTCCCATAAATGCTTCCTTCTCAATCTGCTCCACGCAGCGGATATCCACATGAATCAGACTGGTGCAGTTTGCAAAAGCCCTCTCCCCGATTCTCGTCAAATGGTCTCCCGCCAGTATCCTTACAATCTTTTCCCCACCAGCAAAGGCATTCTTTCCAATCTCAATCTCCTCCGCATCAATGGTCTGCACGAATTTGATATCGGATCTGTGATCCTGTGCGACATCGTCCCTATCCGTCCAGGTCAGCAGATTATTTTCCTCCCTGTCAGGAATCCTGCCCTTTCCGAAAAATCGAATCTCTCCAATATCATCCCGATACTTCCATGACAGCCCGCCAAAATCCCCCTCGGACACGTCCGCCTTCGTAGGATCCCATCTTTCATCATCAAAGGTATAAGTGCTCACCCACTGGTATCTCGTAGTGGCAGAATCCTGATACGTGGTATCCGTCCATCCCTTTTCCCAGCCGGTAGTTCCCGAAAGAACAAAGATCATCAGACCATTATTATTATAGGCATAGTCCTTTACCCGATTTTGGTAAATAGACTGGTTCTGCACTTTATAATTCTTCACTCCATCTGTCGTATTCACATAGGAATCTAACTCCGATGCCTTCGGCGCATTGCCAAAGAAGAATACCTTATTGACGGAGGTGTTATGATATACCGCACGCCCCTCCACAGATGTAACAGTATCCGGGAAACGAATCTCCTGCAGATGATTGCAATAGGTAAACGCCATGGCTCCTATTACCTCCACCCCATCGGGAGGAGAGAATTTATCATCCGGCAATCCGGCAGCATAATAAATCAACCTAGTCTTTCCCTTATTGTAAATCACGTTCTTCTCTGCCACCATGTGGGAATTCTTGGGAGAAATCGTAATCTCTGCAATCTTGGGACAGTTCTCAAACACATCCCCTGAAATCTCCTGAATCTCTGAGCCAAAGGCAGCCCTCTCCAAAGCAGTACAGCCCTTGAGGACGCCAGAGCCAATCCCAGTAATGCTATTGGGGAAGTCAATAGCCTCCAGTTTAGTACAGCCCATAAACACATTGCTTCCAATGGTAGACACCTTATCCGGCAATGTGATTTCCTTCATCGCCACGCATCCGCTAAAAGCAGAAGCCATGATGGTGCGCAGCTCCCCTCCCAGAAGCACATCCTGCAGACGGCTGCAATCCTCAAAAGCAGACGCTCCAATGGTTTCCAGTTTGCCGCCTCGGGCATCCACCCTCGTCAGGGAAACACCCAAAGAAAAAGCCATTTCTCCAAGTTCCCTCAGAGAGCCTGGAAATTCCACCTGCTGCAGAGTTGGAGTATCATAAAATGCCCGATTACAGATTTTTTCCAGCCCTTCCGAAAACTGCACACTCTGTAGGGACTGGGCGGATTCAAAAGCAGAGATGCCAATTTCCTTCAGGCTTCTGGGAAACTGAACGCTTTGCAGGGCAGACTTATTGAAAGCATAGGCCTCCATGGTCAGCAGTCCCTCCGGCAGCACAACACTTTGCAGCTTTGCCTCTTGAAACGCACTATTTCGAATCACTTTGACAGAGGACGGAACCACGGCATTGACATTTCCTTGACGAGGATAACTGATGACTCCATAGGATGTTCCGTCCTTTAATTCCACCAGCATGCCATTGTCCACGCCATACTTCTGATTGCCGGATGCCACCGATATCTTTGCAAGGCTTGCTCCAACCCAGGGATTTGTGCCAATCTCGTCAACGGAGGCGGGCACTGTAAAAGACGTAAGCCCGGTATCCATAAAGGCCCTGGTACTAATTTCCTTTAAGCTGTACTGGGGCAGGGTGAGGGTTTTGAGAGCCTCGCAACCGCTAAACGCATTCATGCCTATGGATGCCACGCCCTCACCAATTACAACCTCACTTAATTTGAGACACTCCCCAAAGGCCAGTTGCCCGATGGATGTAACCGTCCCAGGTACCGTGACGCCTGTCAAGGCGCGACAGCCAGAAAAGGCACGTTGCCCAATGCTTGTAACATTGCCGGGGATCTCAATCTCTGTCAATTTTTCACAATTGGCAAAGGCGCTGGCACTGATAGAATTGACATTAGGTGACCACACCGCCTTTTGCAGGCTATTGCAGCTGGAAAAGGCAGAACTTCCAATAGATGTCACTTGACCTAGACCGGTA
Source organism: uncultured Clostridiaceae bacterium (assembly GCA_949841235.1). Taxonomy (GTDB): domain Bacteria; phylum Bacillota; class Clostridia; order Lachnospirales; family Lachnospiraceae; genus Butyribacter. The sequence goes on along the minus strand of CATKZA010000010.1, from coordinate 3,758 downwards.
ATTTCTTCAGCCGAGGAACAAAAGACAAAGGCCATACTGCCAATAGATGTGATCCAGCCGGGTATGTCAATGCTCTTTAGCGAATCACATCCCAGAAAAGCACTGTCCGTGATGGATGAAACCTTTGTCGGCCAGACAACCCTTGTCAATTTCGTCCTAGATAAGACACGGCTTCCCACCGTTGTGACACTATCGGGAAAGGCAATGTCCTGCAGACCGGAACTTTCAAAAGCAGAACTTCCAATATTTTTGACCTTATCCGGTATGGTAATCTTCTTTAAAGCACTACACCATGCAAATGCAGAATTGCCAATGCTGGTGACGCTATCAGGCATGCTGACCGCATTCAATTTACTGCAAGATTTAAACGTCGAATCCTTGATCGCAGTGACGCCATTGGGAATGGTGACAGAAGTCAGCGAAAAGCAGGAAGAAAATGCCCCGGAGCCAATATCGGTAACGCTGCCCGGCAGCGAAATCGAAGTCACCTTGCTACACCCGTAAAATGCATACCTGCCAATGGCGGTAATCCCACTTCCTATCGTGATGCTTTCAATATTTCCCCTGTACTGATCCCAGGGAGAAGTCGTCCGATCATTCGCATGCAAACTATACTCATTCATCGCACCCGACCCGGTCAGCGAAAGGATCTTCGTGCTTGCATCATAATTCCATGTAATGCTCTGCCCGGCCAACCCGGAAGTCTCACCGGCGGCATCGGCTGACCAGCTGATGCCAAGGGCATCCCAGGCTCTCGCAAGACACCCCACGGGCAGCGGCAGCATCTGCACCATCAACGCTGCCGCTAAAACAATCGCTACACTTTTTCTTTTCATAATGTCGCCTCCTTTGATAGATGATCGGGATGCCATAAAATAAAAATATAATCAGACCCTCTGCTTCCCATAGTGAAATAATAAGAACTTGAACTTTCTGCATCCCCATCAAAAAACGATAACGTATCTATTCCATTAATCATCATAATACCATAGACATTTTATGGAATCCACCTTTCATGGTTCCCGATTTCACCCGATAAGCAACTATTTGTTACTACTTACAATATTGACAGGAAACCGGATCGTTGCTATGATATAGCAAAATCAGGAAGGGCGGACAACAGCCATGTGCCAGATCAGAGAAAAATTGATTGCCAAAGGCGTTCCCTATGGCGAAGTGATGGATCGTTTCGTAAATGATGAAGATTTCTACTTTGACTACCTGCATCAATTTACCCGGGACAAGTATATCCTTCTTCTGGAACAGGCATTGGAAGAAAAAAAGCCAGAAGAGGCATTCAAGGCGGCCCATACCCTGAAAGGGCTGATGGCCAACCTGGGACTGCTTCCCCTGGTGGAAGAGATCTCCCCCCTGGTGGATGCCCTGCGGACGGGATCCATGGAAGGAACAGGCCGGCAATTCTCCTCCTTCCAAGCCAGCCATCGGATGTTCTGCGAATTTATCGAAAAAAATGTGCCGAAACCATAGCTTTATGCTAATCCGGCACATTTTTACGCAAGATTCCATTACAGATGCAGCACCCGCTCCTGAATCTCCTGCGTCCTACCCTGATTCCAGAACTGTGTCCCAATATATCCGCAGGTTCTGCGGGCCACGTTCATCTTGTCCTGATTGGTGTTGCCACAGTTGGGGCATTTCCAGATCAGCTTCCCGTCATCATCCTTCTCAATCCGAATCTGCCCGGTGAAATCGCACACCTGGCAGTAGTCGCTCTTGGTGTTCAATTCCGCATACATAATATTATGGTAAATGAATTTCATCACCTCTAGTACCGCCTCAATATTGTTTTCCATATTGGGGACTTCCACATAGCTTACCGCTCCCCCCGGAGACAGTTTCTGGAACTGCGCCTCAAACTTCAATTTATCGAAGGCATTGATCTCCTCCGTGACATGCACATGGTAGCTGTTGGTAATATAATTCTTGTCCGTCACCCCCTCAATCACGCCAAAACGATTTTGCAGACACTTGGCAAACTTATATGTGGTGGACTCCAGCGGGGTTCCGTACAGGCTGAAATCAATATTCTCCTGCTCCCGCCACAGGCGGCAGGCATCGTTAAGCTTCTGCATCAATTCTAAGGCAAATGGCATTGCCTCCGGATCCGTGTGGGATTTCCCCGTCATGTAGCGAGTACATTCGCAGAGCCCGGCATATCCCAGAGAGATCGTAGAATATCCTCCGTAGAGCAATTTGTCAATGGTCTCCCCCTTCTTGAGCCTGCCCAGCGCGCCGTACTGCCAGAGAATGGGCGCCACGTCGGACAGCGTCCCCTTCAGGCGGTTGTGGCGGCACATCAACGCCTCCTTGCACAGGGCCAGCCTCTTTTCCAGAATGGCCCAGAAGGAATCCATATCCCCGCCGGAAGAACATGCCACATCCACCAGGTTCAGCGTGACCACGCCCTGATTGAACCTTCCGTAGAACTTGGGGCGATCCTCCTCATCATGGTATACCGTCAGGAAGGAGCGGCATCCCATGCAGGGATAGCAGTTCCCCTGCTTCAATTCCCGCATCATCTTCTCGGAAATATAATCCGGCACCATGCGCTTTGCCGTACACTTGGCCGCCAATTCCGTCAGATACCAGTACTCGCTGCCCTCCGTGATATTATTTTCCTCCAGCACATAAAGAAGCTTGGGAAATGCGGGGGTAATATATACGCCCTTCTCATTCTTCACCCCTTGAATCCTCTGCTTCAGAACCTCTTTGATAATCAGAGCCAGATCATCCCGCAGCCGCCCCTCCGGCGCCTCATTCAGATACATGAAGACACTGACGAAGGGAGCCTGGCCATTGGTGGTCATCAGGGTAATGACCTGATACTGAATCATCTGCACTCCCCGCTTGATCTCATCCAATACCCGCAGTTCCGCCACCCTGTCCACCTGATCGCTGGTGTATGCAAGCCCCGCATCCCGGAACTCCTCCTCCACCTGGCGGCGGTATTTCTGGCGGCTCACATCCACAAAGGGGGCCAGATGGGTGAGGGTAATGCTCTGCCCCCCATACTGGGAACTGGCAATCTGGGCAATGCTCTGGGTGGCGATATTGCAGGCGGTGGAAAAACTCTTAGGCGACTCGATCATGGTCTCGCTCACCACGGTGCCATTTTGCAGCATATCCTCCAGATTTACCAGACAGCAGTTGTGCATATGCTGGGCGAAATAATCCGTATCATGGAAATGGATAATGCCCTGGTCATGGGCCCGCATCACCTCCGCCGGCAAAAGGAACCGCCTGGTGATGTCCTTGCTCACCTCCCCGGCCATATAATCCCTCTGCACGCTGTTTACCGTAGGGTTTTTATTGGAATTCTCCTGCTTGACCTCCTCATTGTCGCACTCCAAAAGGCTGAGGATCTGCTTGTCCGTGGAATTGGCCTTGCGTACCAGCGCCCGATTGTAGCGGTAGGTAATGTATTTCCTCGCCACGCTGAAGGCCCGCTTATCCATGATATGCTCCTCCACCAGATCCTGCACTTCCTCCACGCTCAGGGAACGGTTCATATCCAGGCAGATATTCTCCACGCTGTGAGTGATATCCTGAATCTGCTCCTTGGACAGCCGCTCCTTCTCCGGCACCTCGTAATTGGCCTTCATCACCGCCGCCGTTATCTTCTCCGCATTAAATATTGCCTCTGCACCGCTTCTCTTAATAATTTTCATATGACACCATCTTTCCTTCTATAAGATGCTTAAAAAAAAGCATATAGAAGAACGCAAAACCAGCGTCCT